>JADDYF010000037.1 GCA_015712185.1 Bacteroidales bacterium | reverse complement strand
CGGGGATCCCGGCTCTCCTGCCGGCCTCGAGATCAGAGTCCTTATCCCCTATCAGTACACATTTTGAAACATCAAGATCAAATTCCCTGATTGCCTGAAGGATCATTCCCGGATCAGGCTTACGGCACTCACACAGACCTGTAACATCCGGGTGATGAGGACAATAATATACTTTCGAGATATCAATACCCCTTTCCCGGAACTGTTCCGTCATCCAGCCTGTAAGCTTCAGGAAATCTTCTTCGGAATACAATCCCCTGGCAATTCCCGCCTGGTTGGTGATCACAATTATCAGAAATCCATCGTCTGTATATTTTCTGCAGATCCCGAATATCTCCTCATGGAATTCGAAATCTTCGCTTTTATAAACGCGACCTTTATCAACATTTATAACCCCGTCGCGATCTATGAAAAGCGCTTTATTCATCCAGGCTCACACTGATCTAAGTATCGTCTGTGCTTTCCGGTAGTCCTCGGGAATACCAATATCAATAAAGACATCGCCGAAGACCATGCCTTTCAGTAAAGATGTGCCCGCTTCCTTCTCCATAATATCTTTCTCCAGCGAGAAAGCGCCGCTAATATTCCACGATTCAATGATATTTCTGTTTATCAGATAAATACCTCCATTTATCAGTCCTTCTTTGCAATATTTCTTTTCATTGAATTTCTTTATAATATTTCCGGCACATTCAACTGTCCCGTAACGGTCGAAATCCCTCATTCGCTTCAAAGCTATCGTGAATGAACTGTTATTTTCTTTATGGAATAAAATAAATTTCCTCAGATCAACCGGAAAATAAGTATCTCCGTTCAATACAATGATATCATCCCCTGATGTTCTCTGAAGTGCATATCTTACAGCCCCGCCTGTGCCGAGCGGATTTTCCTCGACTGCATATTCAACAGGGATATCGAAAACAATATCACCAAAACAGCTTTTTATGTTTTCAGCTTTATAACCTGCTGAGATAATCAGCTTATCTACCGGATATTGCTTTATCCATCTGAAAATATACCAGAGAAATGGATTTTCATTGACCGGGGCCATTGGTTTGGGAATATCCGCAATTACCTTGCGTAACCGGGTTCCCAGTCCTCCTGCCAGGATTATTGCTTCCATCCGGATCACAGATTTTATTTTGTCCGCAACAGGTTTTCACTTATTTTCCATCCCTGGCAGCCGTTCTCACTGAAATGGAAATTGATTATTTCACCCCTGAACCGTGCCAGAACGCTGATCAGATCGAGCCGTTTTGCCGGATCAACCATGAAGAACATAAAGCCTCCGCCGCCTGCGCCTGAGACTTTGCCACCGTACGCTCCGGCCTTCATAGCTGCCTCATAGATTTTTTCAATATGCACGTTGGTAATTGAGGCTGCCATCTTCTTCTTGTTATCCCAGTCACTTTTCAGGGTTTTTGCGAACCTGACAATATCGCCCTTCAGCAGAAGTTCCTTCATCAGGTATGAATTCTGCTTTATCCTGTGGGTGGCCTCAACCGGCAGTTTTCTCCCTCTACGGGTATTATCCTGCTGTTCCCTTATGATCTTGTCGGATGATCTTGACGCTCCGGTGTAGTACAGCACCATTGATATTTCGAGCTCATCAATTATCCAGCGGTTTATCCTCAGCGGATTCACAATCACCCTGTCATCCTTTGAGAACTCAATGAAGTTAAATCCCCCGAAGGTGGCTGCATACTGGTCCTGTTTACCGCCCCTGAATCCCAGGTCGGTCCTTTCAATCTGGTAAGCCAGGTATGCCGTATCATAATCTCCGAGAGGCAGGTTGAGCCATTCGGTGAATGCCTTAATAATAGCCACGACCATTGTTGAAGAGGTACCCAGGCCGCTCCCCGGGGGTGCATCACAATATGTCGTCATGCTGAAAGAAAGAGGCCTCGTGATTCCGAAGTTCCGTATGATCCTGTTGTACACACCTTTGTGAAGGTCGAGCTGACCGTCGATCGGAAGGCTTAGCGCAGAAGCATATTTCTTCGTGATCCCCAGATCGGCAGCATTAATGACAATCGTTCCGGAGGATGTTTCTTCAATGGTGCAATAAGCATACTGGTCGATCGTCGCATTCAGTACGGCTCCGCCAAAAATCTCCGAGTATGGTGAGACATCGCTGCCTCCACCGGCCAGGCCGAGACGTAACGGAGCTTTGCTTCTGTAGATCATTTTTAGAGTTCAGCGTTAAGGGTTAAGCGTTTAGAGTACCGGGTTCCGGGTTCTGGTCGCTGGTAGCCGGTAGCTGGTAACCGGTAGCCGGAAGCCGTTAGCCGGTAGCCGGTTTGCCTGCCACCTATTTCTTAATTGTATGTTCATATAAACCTATAATGGCGTTTGTCAGTTTATCCCAGGTAAATCTGGCTTTTTCTTTTCTGACTCCTTCAGTAAGCTCTTTATTCCTGTTATTGCTAAAGTAGTCAAATATTGCATCTGAAACATATTTCGGTTCAGGTTTAACCACATAACCGCATTTTCCGTTAACGACAATCTCGCCCAGTCCGCCAACATCGGTTACCAGCATAGGCTTTTCAAAGTGGAAAGCGATCTGGGTAACGCCGCTTTGTGTGGCACTGCGGTAAGGCTGAACAACAAGGTCGGCAGCACTGAAAAAGAGTGCAACCTCTTCCTCTTTTATAAAGCGGTCAAACAGAATAACTTCATCCACAATACCCAGTTTTTTCAAAAGATCCCTGTAAGGTTTGTCGTTTTCATAAAATTCACCTGCAACAATCAACTTAAGGTTACGGTTTCTCAAACGTTCATCAGCAAAAGCTTCGAAAAGCAGATCAAGACCTTTATAAGCTCTTATAAAACCAAAAAAGAGCAGGAATGAATATCCCTCAGGCAGGTTAAGTCGCATGAGAGCCTCTGACCGGGGAATTATATCCCCGTAATTATCATACAGAGGATGAGGATTATATACCACCGGGATATCTTTCCGGAATGTCATCAGGTCATCGCCGACACTTTGTGACATAACCACAGCTCCGTCGATGCTTTTTGTGAAATATGCGGTCAGAAGATTATCGAAGGGTTTTCGCTCGTGGGGAATGACATTATCAAAAATACAGACCACCCTGGTGTTGACAGATTTGTTCTTCCCCGCTATCCTGGCGACTGTTCCGAAGCAGGGAGACATAAAGGGATGCCAGTATTTTAACAATAAAATATCCGGATTCAGCTTTCGGATACGCCTGCCTGTCCTGATCCAGCTGAACGGGTTGACGGAATTCAGGATCCTTGTGATCCTCAAACCTTCCGGTTCACGGCTTTCGGTATATTGTGTCTTTCCGGGGAACAAGAACGAGGGATATTGCAAAGTGAAGGTAAATATCTCAATATCATGCCCTTCGGAGGAGAGCTGTCGTGCCAGACGTTCATTATACGATGCAAGTCCTCCACGGTAAGGGTGAGCAGTACCGAGTAAAATAATCTTCATTAAGCGAATCCCTAAAAAGTAAAAGTAGCAAAATTATAATTAGCTCAAGAAACCCCCGGTCATCAGCAAATTGGCTGATGACCTGCCCCCTGAAGGGGGCGTGAATCACAGATATATAATAATTTGCATTACCTGAATATTACCCCCCTTTAGGGGGGCTGGGGGGTATTCATTCTGCTTTCTGATTATACTTTTCCCGGAATCTCCTGTAAAGCTGCTTATGCTTGTTATCGAGGTTAATATTCCTTCCGGTGATGAAGGCATACTCAATATTGTTTGACATCATATCGAGAATATCGCCAGTTGAGACTACAATATTGGCATCCTTTCCTGCTTCAAGCGAACCTGTGACATCATCAATTCCAAGGATCTTTGCATTGTTCAATGTTATGGTCTGCAATGCCTCCTCTTTTGTCAGTCCGTAAGCAACGGTCTGACCTGCCACAAACGGAAGATTATATCCGTAAGCCTGGTTGGAATAAGTCAATCCCACCTGTATGCCTTCCTTGTGGAACATTGCTGCAAGCTTGAATGGAAGGCGGGTATCGCTGTAGTCAAACCTAGGAAGCGCATGCACATGTGCAAGAATGACGGGAATATTATTTTCTTTCAGGAAATCCTTAACCATCCATGCAGACTCGTCGGCTCCCGTAAGGACAATTTTCTTCACTCCGTATCTTTTCGCAAAGGATATTGCAGCAATGATGCCTTTAGGTTCGGGTGCACTGACGAAAAGTGTCTTTGTCCCATCAAAGAGTCCTTTTAATGCTTCAAGACGCAGGTTCCTGTCCTTTGGTTTTTCAACTGCAGCATAGGCAACCGCATCCGAAAAGATCTTTTCAAGAAGCTCCACATTCCTGGTATAATTTGATTCTCCGGTCGCCGGAGCAAGCTGGAAACCTGCTCCTCCCCTTCCGGTCTGTGCTGATTTACGGGGCCATCCCATCTGGATACCATTATCGGCTTTGTAAATTGCGTCTTTCCAGTTCCATGCGTCAAGCTGTACAATAGTTGATGTACCCGGCAGGAGTGTGCCTACAGGTACTATCTGGGCGATAAGCACACCATTCGACCTGACGACCGGAATGACATGAGAGTCGGTGTTATATGCAACGATCGATCTTACATTCGGATTGAGATCTCCTGTTTCCCTGTTATCGACAGTGACATCCACACCGCTGATCTCGACAAGTCCCAGGCTGGTATTCGGAAAAATCAGTCCGGGGTAAACATGTTTACCCGCAACGTCAATAACTTCGGAGCTGGTTTTGTCGCCTTTATAATCTGTGTTTTTGCCGACAAATGTGAGCTTACCCCCCGAGAATGCCACAACACCGTTCTCAATTACCTGTCCGGTACCGGTATGAATTGTACCTCCTGTCAGTATCACAGGTTTCTTTTGTGCCGGAGCAACAACCGGGCTCTGTGCTTCAAGATTCAGCATAAAAGCTGAAATCAATATCAGAATGATATATATTTTGTTTTTCATCGTCTTGGAATATTAGGTAAGGAAGGTGTTGCTGACTGAGGTGTTTCTCTCAGGACATTAGCAATTATCCGGTTACGTTCATTATCAATCTGTTCCTTCAGTTTTACATCAGTCGCTTCATCAAAGTATATTGTCCCGTCCACCATTGTCTTGCTTGCACGGGCATATATTGACAGAGGATGATCGGTCCATAGGACCAGATCAGCATCTTTTCCCGGTTTTATGCTTCCCATCCTGTCATCGAGGTGCAGTAGTTTTGCCGGATTCAGTGTGACCAGCTTCAGAGCCTCGATCTCGTTTACACCACCGTATTTGACCGTTTTTCCAGCCTCCTGGTTCAGCCTTCTTCCCATTTCCGCATCATCGGAATGCAGGCATGTAAGGACTCCCTGGCTAAGCAACAGGGCAGCATTATAAGTGATGCCTTCGTACACTTCATATTTATAATCCCACCAGTCGGCAAACACTGAGGCCCCGTCGCCATTTTCTGCAATCTGGTCTGCAACTTTATAGCCTTCATTGAAATGAATGAGAGAATTCACCTTTACTCCGAAATCCTTTGCCAGGTTCATGATCATTGTTCCTTCCGACTGCACATAAGTATGACATTCGATAAAGCTCCTTTTCTCAAGGACATCAACAATAGGATCGAGCTCAAGATCGCGGCGCGGAGGCACTTTCCCGATCTTTTCTGCCGGTTTAAGGGCATTCCATGCTTTCCATTTATTATTATAATCGATAGCCCTCATATATGCATCTCTAATTATCTGGTCGACTCCCATACGTGTGTTCGGGTAACGACTTGCAGAACGCTTCACGTTCTCACCAAGAGCATGTTTCAGGAATCCGGCCTGGTTTTCTATTTTAAGTTCCTCGGCTGAATAACCCCACCGGTGCTTGATAAGGATTGACTGCCCTCCTATCGGATTTGCTGATCCGTGAAGGATATGTGCAGCAGTGACTCCACCGGAAAGCTGGCGGTAAATACTCTGATTTTCCGGATCAACCACATCCCCTACCCTCACCTCTGATGTTATCGCCTGTCCCGATTCATTTGTGCCATCCATTGCAATATGGGAGTGTTCATCTATAATGCCCGGCGTCAGATGCATTCCCGTGGCATCGATGATCGCTGCACCATCGGCAGAAAGGTTTTTTCCGACTTTTGAGATCTTTCCACCTTTTACAAGAACATCCGCATTCAGAAGCTTTCCCTCCTTTTCGTTGGTCCAGACAGTAGCATTTCTGAAAAGCACATCCTCCTGTTTCGGTATTTCCGGCTGGCCGTATGCGGCAAACGGATATATCAGCTTACCCATTTCGGGTATTACTGACGGCTTTACCGGACGAGTCTGATCTGCAGAGGGACCCTCAAAAGAGGCTTCCCAGCTTATCCACCTTCCGTCATCAAGCTGACCTCTGCCTTCCATATTCTTTTCAACAATATACCCTGCCAGCCTGAATCTGCTCTTTGCTCTCTCGAATGCAATGTTAACAAGGTCTTTCTCCCGGGTAAAAGTTGCTCCTCTTACTTCTGTGGAATCATAAACCAGCCTCACGGCAGGTTTATCGAAAGTGCCGGATAGTGTCAGCTTATATTTTGCCGTATCCACCTGCAGTGTATATACTCCTCTCATATCGCTGGTTCTCAGATCGACCAGCCGGTACGGCACACCCTGCACCCAGTTCTCATATATTATACAATTATCATTAAAAATGTTTCCTGAGGTGATCAGCAGGTTGGCAAGCATATTCTTTTTTACTGCTCCTACCAGGTCAGATGCGCCAACCAGTAGTGCCGGAGTATATGTCAGTGCCTTCAGGGCTTCATTCTCGGGCAAACCATATTTTACAGCCTTTCTCAGGTTTGTCAGGAAATCCGCCCGTCTTCTCATATCTGAGGACGTGATTGCAAATGTCAAACCTGCTTTGGAAACATAGGCGAGGTTTGCGGGCGCCATCTCATAATGCTTAAGTGTTGTATAGTCGACCGAAGCCGCATCGTAAGGATCCTTTACATCCGGCGCTTCAGGATAGTTGACAGGTATGATAAGTCTGTTACCCGCCTTCTTTATGTCGTTGATGGTCTGATATTCATCGCCCGCACCTTTGATTATGTAGTTTATATTAAATTCTTTCCCGATCTTATCGGCGCGTATCGCCTGGATCTTGTCCGAGACCTCGAATATCTGTGGCAGTGAGGCATTTGCAATATAAGCTTCCAGGCCGTCATCATGGAAATATCCTTCAGGCAGCTGCCTGTACCACTGTGCATCATAGTTGAGCTGCCTCAACAGTGCTATTATCCCGAACTGAGCCATCGGATACATATCAGCCGATCGTCCCCGTGTAAAGGAGTAATTTGCCGATGCCCTGTTCTTAATGATCAGGTTGTTTGCCTTCCCGTCGCCTGTAGCTACAAGTGCGGATGTACCCCTTGCAATCCCGTCAGCTTTGAATGTTACAACCGCTCCGAATCCTATCTGACGATATTCACCTGCTGCCCTGGTATCGGGAATAAACTCCTCTGAAACATTATATGATGCATTTATACCATCATTCCAGTAATCGGCGACTCTCGGCTCCGGAGCAGAAGGAGCAGCCTGCCTGCCTGTCATCTGCTGAATCAACGCGGCATAAGGATTTGCCTCGGCAGTTCCTGTCTGGGTCCTGACGCCATAGTTTCCAGCATAAGCATCGATGAATGACGGATATACAGTCTTGCCTTTCAGGTCATAGACTATAGTTCCCTTGGGGAATGTAAGGCCAGGACCAACAGCTTCGATCCTGCCATCAGAGATGAGGATGTCGGCGGTTTCAAGAGTAGTCTGGAAATCGACCACAACACGGGCATTTTTCAACCCGTAGATCTCAATTCTTTTATCACTTACGCCTGTCACAGGTGCGTTGTCCTGCTGGGCAGCAAGTTGATAAGGGAGAATTAAAAGAAGTACTAAGAGAATTTTTCGCATGGTTACAATTATGAAGATTTTGTTATGAAAAAAGTTGTGTTTTTAAACACAGAGGATTTGCCCCCCTGCCCCCCTATATAGGGGGGTTAATTCAGTGCGGTTATTAGCCCCCTTTCAGGGGGGTTGGAGGGTCGCATCATTAAGATAGTCATTCAGGTAATTGAAAGCTGATGTAAGCTTCCCGTTCCTCAGTATGGTCGCCCTCTCGATCATTGGGGTTCCGGTTCCGGAGAAGAGATCGTGTAATATGTTCTGAATGAGCTGGTTGCCGAAATCCCGTGATGCGTCACGGGGTAGCTCGCCAGGCAGATTGTCGACTGCCATAACAGTAATGTTGTCGGGATTGGAAAATGCGGATTCTTCCTTTTCAAGACTGGGATTAAAATCATAAAAAGGATTCGATATTGAAGATGATCGTATAGTTGAAGCAACAGGTCCGTTGATATCGCAGCTAATATCAGCAATAATCCTTATCCTGAATTCAGGATTCTTCATGTCCTGCCTCGAAAAAAATACAGGTGAACGCGGATCCCAGAAATGACCGGTAATAAGCAGGTCAGTCACCCTGGAATATGGTAAGAAAGCTGATCCGTATTCTTCAGGATGCCTTATAAAATGACTCATGTCAAAATGGTGTCCTCCCCTCTGCGTTGTGTAGTGTTCAGGTCCTATCTGGCAGAAAACAGGGGTGTCATATTCACGGGAAAGGAAATCATGAGGATCGGCCTGGCTGATCCTGCAGACGTTCAATGTCTCAACGGCACCGCCTGAAACACGACCTCCTCCCGTTACCAGGATTTTGAAACCGGGTGGCAAGTCAGTGATCCCGAGACCATTCCACATATCATTGAGATCATTGCACAGATGTGCCGGTCGTAATTTGAATCGCCCGGATTTTAATCCGACAGCTCTCAATCCATTATAAGCTCCGATAATTCCAGCCCAGCGACCGAATGCAATCACCCTCTGACCAATATCGGTGGTAAGGTACTCATAGTCGATAAGAGAGTCATTTTTTGAAGCCATTTCCCTGAACATCTCCCGATTATAGGGCTGTTTCTTGCCGACATGGGCAAAGAAGATATATGTCCTGCCGGGGATAAAAGTATCTTTATCCACCTCCTTGATACCCATAAGGATATCGCATTCGCTCAGATCTTCCCTGATAGGGATGCCATATACCCGGTAGTCGTTGTCAGCAAAGCATCTGAAATCAGACGGCTGGATATAGAACTCTATATCAGGATATTGTTCAATCAGAACTTTTACCTGAGCCGGTGTCAGCGGGACTCGTCTGTCGGGAGGAGTTTTTGTTTCGCGCAGGATCCCTACTTTCAGTTTATTATTCACAGGATTAATGATGTTAATTGATGATATGAAGATAATAAATCCGGACTGCTTTTGAAAAACAGCAATTCTTTGATAATTTTGTGTCAGTCACTTTTTCTTAAATAATCTTCATCCGGGGATCATGAATAATTTCAAATTCACTTATAAGCTGATATCAGCTTTCATCCTGCCATTCATTATATCGGGCTGTGAAGGCCGATTACCTTCAGTCGATACCATCGGTGTAATAAACATAACATCTGGTTCAGCACAATCTGGTGGTATAGTAACTGATGAGGGAAGCGGATCTGTCGTAGCCAGGGGACTCGTATGGAGTTCCGACAATATTCCTTCCCTGGAAGCACACGACGGACTTACATCAGAGGGTACAGGAACAGGTATTTTCACAAGCGATATGCAAAGTCTTCTTCCCTCAACTGAATACAAGGTAAGAGCTTATGCATCAAACAAGGCCGGAACTGCATATGGCATGATACATTACTTTGGAACACTTACTTCCGGTGCAGTTGTGCCTCAGATTATTACACTGTCTCCTGAATTAGTGAGGACCGACAGCGTACAGCTGGGAGGGTTGATCCTTGATGGTTATGGAATCGATATCATTGAGAAGGGTGTATTCTGGGGTCCTTTGCCCAATCCCGACCTGACAGGTGCAAAAATAGCGGCAGGAAGCGGTCCGGAGAGGTATACAGTCACCATCAGGGGGGGATTGATACCTGATTTAACCTATTATGTCAGGGCTTATATCAATACCTCATTAGGAAAATTTTATGGGCTACAGGTATCTTTCACAACCAGTCTGACACTATCGGGTGCGATAGGATTTAACACGGGAATTGCCTATGGTTCGGTTACTGATATAGAAGGTAACATTTATAAAACAGTTCAGATAGGAACACAGACATGGATGGCTGAGAATCTGAAAACCACCAAATACAATGATGGAACTCAGATACCCCATGTTACTGATATCTCTACCTGGATTATGCTTGATTCACCTTCATATTGCTGGTATAACAATATGATTGAAAATAAGAATCTTGTCGGGGCTCATTATAACTGGTACGCGGTTAATACTTCAAAGTTATGCCCTGCCGGCTGGCATGTGCCGACAGATTACGAATTTACTACCCTTACCGATTATCTTGGAGGTTTGAAGGTGGCAGGGGCCAAACTGAAGGAGGCAGGTTTTACACACTGGGAGGAGCCAAATGCCGGAGCTACAAATTCAAGCGGTTTTACAGCCATTCCTGCCGGCCAGAGACGGGGAATCCAGGGAACATTTACCGGTCTCGGTTTATATGACTCGTGGTGGTCATCCTCCGAATACAATATTTACAAATCGTGGTACAGAAGCGTCGCTACTATCAATACTGAGGTATGGCGCAGCAGTGGCGCTCTTAAACAGACCGCCACAAGCATCAGGTGTGTAAAGGACTGATGGTTGATTGTTCCTGGGTACTCGTTCCTCGGTACTCGTTCCTGGTTGTTTAAAAGGTATTAGAGATTATTAGGATTAAACGCGACACTCGCCCGTCCAAATGCACATATTTTCGAATTACCTGCAAATGATTTGTATTCTTTTGCTTCACAGGTTCCGGCCAGTATTGCT
>JADDYF010000427.1 GCA_015712185.1 Bacteroidales bacterium | reverse complement strand
AGCCTGTTCTTAACAGAGAAATCTTGAAATTTCAACCTTCTTATTTTAAGGTTTTTCCGTTAATAATCATTATTTTTATCACGTGATAGTATAAATTTTGATGTTTAATATTAATAATCTAAAGAGAGTTAAATATGTCCGACATTCGTAAGTTACAGCCAAAGCAGGTCTGGAATTATTTCCACGAAATAACACAGATACCTCATCCCTCCAAGAAGGAGAAAAGACTCGTTGACTATGTTGTAAAATTTGGTAAGGATCACAAGCTCGAGACAATGGTTGATGGGGTCGGAAACGTTATTATCAGAAAGCCGGCAACCAGAGGGATGGAAAAACGTAAAGGTGTGATACTGCAGACCCATCTCGATATGGTGCCGCAGAAAAACAGCGACAAGAAGCACGATTTCGAAAGGGATCCGATTCAGACTCTTATAGATGGCGAATGGGTAAAAGCAAACGGCACAACCCTGGGTTCGGATAACGGGATCGGTGTAGCAACGGTTCTTACGATTCTTTCCAGCTCTGATATTGTTCACGGACCGCTTGAAGCCCTTTTTACAGTTGATGAAGAGACCGGGATGACCGGTGCTTTCGGATTGAAACCGGGATTGCTCAAAGGTAATATCCTGATGAATCTTGACTCTGAAGATGAAGGTGAATTATATGTGGGCTGTGCCGGAGGTGTCAATGTTGTAATCACTAAAAAATACCGGGAGGAGAAAACACCCAAAGGCATGGCCGCCTACCGGATAACAGCGAAAGGTCTGAAAGGAGGCCATTCAGGTGTCGATATAGCACTCGAGAGAGCCAATTCCAATAAAATCATGTTCAGGTTCCTTATGCAGGCAGAATCTGATTTTGGGATCCGGATTGCTGAGGCGGCAGGCGGAGATCTCCGCAATGCTATACCCCGCGAAGCTTATTCAGTAATCGTTGTACCGGAAATAAAAGCAAAGGAATTCGAAAAATTTGTAAAGGGTTACGAGAAAATTTACCGGGCTGAATTTTTGGAAACGGAACCAGATCTCTCCTTCTCATGTAAAAAATGTGAAATTCCTGCCATGGTCATGAATCAGGGCGACCAGTACAGGATTATCCGTGCACTTTTTGCGTGTCCCAATGGTGTGCAACGTATGAGTCAGGCGATGAAAGGACTTGTCGAAACATCAAATAACCTGGCAATCGTCAAATGCACCGGAGGCAGGTTTGAATGCCATAATCTTACGCGCAGCTCAGTCGATTCGGCAAAGGAAGCTACAGCATGGAAGATAGCAGCAGTATTTCAACTGATTGAGGGTGAAGTTACAATGTCGGGCAGCTATCCTGGATGGAAGCCGGATATGGAATCCCCTGTTCTCAGAACTA
Source organism: Bacteroidales bacterium (assembly GCA_015712185.1). Classification (GTDB taxonomy): domain Bacteria; phylum Bacteroidota; class Bacteroidia; order Bacteroidales; family VadinHA17; genus LD21. The sequence goes on along the minus strand of JADDYF010000427.1, from coordinate 28,344 downwards.
TGAGCAGTGTTTATAAGAAAATGTACGGTAAAATACCTGAAATCAAAGCGATACATGCAGGGCTCGAGTGTGGGATTATTGGGGGTGTATACAAAGGACTGGATATGATCTCATTAGGACCAACTATAAGATATCCTCATTCACCGGATGAAAAAGTACATATTCCGTCGGTAAAGAAATTCTTTGATTACCTGTGTGGTACTTTGAAAGAGGTCCCGGTTAAATAGACCGGATCATACGGAGAGGTCGTTATTCGACCTTGATTTCTGCCAGCACATCACCCTTCATGACATTGTTATTGGCTTTGGCGGGAACCTTCGTAACGATGCCATTTACCGGTGACTGGATTTCATTCTGCATTTTCATGGCCTCAAGGATAACAACTGGTTCACCGCGAAGGACGCTTGACCCTTCCCGTACCAGGACATCAATTATTTTTCCGGGCATCGGTGCCGTTACAAGCTCCTTTTCGATCTTCCCTTTCACAGAGCTCAGAACCTTCATTCTCTGAAGCGAGAATGGCGTTTCTACTGTGAATGAGTAACTTATATCGTTAAAAAGGATTTCATATTTGTTCTGCCGCGATCGGATAATCTCAACCGGGTATTTACGGTTCTTCCACAGGATATATGTTCCGTACTTCTCATCAGCTTTAAGCTTTACCTCATAATTCCGTTTTCCTATCCTGATTTTATGCTTGAGGGGAAGTGAAAAGCTGAACTTGCGCTTTTCGGATGAGAGTGCATAGAGTTTATTAATTCCGATTTTATCGTTACCCATTACCTGTTTTTTATCCGGATTAGAACTGATTCATCCTTTTGTTCAGCAGCCAGGGACTCATCTCTTTCCCGTTCTCAAAATCCACATTGATACTGTCTTCCTTAAGATTCTCCTCAATAAAAAGTTTTGTAGCCAGCCATGCCGCCAGCATCTCTTCATATTCGCTGTTATAATAGTATTTTTCAAGATCTTTTTCAATGAATGCAGTGGTAAAGGTCCCGTCCTGAAACTTCAGATTTCGGACAAGCATTCGGAAGAACGGAAGTGTGGTTTTTGTTCCTTTGATCCACACTTTATCCAGTGCTTTTTTACAGTTTTTTATAGCTTCTTTCCGGTCTTTCCCCTTTACTATCAGCTTGGCAATCATCGAATCGAAACTTGCGACAATTGCCGATCCCGGTTGTATGCCTGTGTCAATCCTTACAAACGGATCTGCGGGCATGCTCAGGCTTTCAATTTTACCCGGATCGGGTGCAAATCCGGACTGGACATCTTCAGCGTTTATCCTGCATTCAATTGCCCAGCCTTCAAGCCTGATATCTTCCTGCCTGAATTTAAGCTTCTCTCCGTTTGCTATCCTGATCTGCTGCTCTATAAGATCGATACCGGTGATTAACTCCGTGACCGGGTGTTCAACCTGTATCCTTGTATTCATTTCCATGAAATAGAACTTCTTATCCGAGTCCAGAAGAAATTCAACAGTCCCTGCAGAATAGTAGTTGACTGCTTTCGCAATCTTTACTGCCATCCTGCCCATCTCATGTCTCAGTTTATCATCCAGAGCGCAAGAGGGAGCTTCCTCAAGCAGCTTCTGGTGTTTACGCTGTATTGAACACTCTCTTTCACCCAGATGGATAATATTACCATGGGTATCGCCAAGTATCTGGAACTCAATATGTTTAGGATTCTCAATATACTTTTCGATAAATACTGAAGGATCGTTAAAAGCTTTTTCCGCTTCCTTGCTGGCAATACTGAATAACCTCTCCATCTCTTCCGCCTTCCGTATTATCCTCATGCCGCGTCCTCCGCCGCCTGAGGCAGCTTTGATGATTACAGGATACCCAATTTTTTCCGCAACGGCAATTGCCTCCTCTTCGTCTGAAATATTCCCTTCACTTCCGAGAGCCATAGGGATACAACCCCTCAGGGCAATCCTCCGGGCAATGGTTTTGTTACCCATTTTATACAGTGCATCAGGTGACGGCCCTATGAAAATGATGTTATTATCGATGCATTTTTGAGCGAAATAGGCGTTTTCGGCAAGGAAGCCATACCCGGGATGAACTGCATCTGCACCTGTCCTCCCGGCGATCAGTATAAGCTTTTCAATATCGAGGAATACAGGGATATCAGTACCTTCTTCAGTATTGTCATAAATATGGTCAGCATACGAAAGATACATGGCACCTGGTTCAAAAGAAGTCTTTATCGCAACTGTTTCAACTTTCATGAGCCGTGCAGTCTTCATTATCCTGACCGCTATCTCACCCCGGTTCGCTATAAGTATCTTTTTAATTTTCATCTTAAATTATTTATCTGCCCCGTGAATCGTTGAAACATTAACCTTCTAAACCTCTTAAACCTCTTAAAGTTTACAGCGGCATATTCCCGTGTTTCCGGGAAGGCACTCTGACCCATTTGTTGCTCAATGCACTGAGTGCAGATATAACCTTCTTTCTTGTCACTGCAGGATCAATGACTTCATCAATATAGCCGCTTTCATCTGCAATAAATGGATTTGCGATCTTATCGCGGTATTTTTTTACTAGTTCCTTTTTAAGGGCAGCCGGATTTTTTGATTCGGCAAGCTCTTTCCTGTAAAGGATAGCGACTGCACCGTCGGGACCCATTACCGCTATCTCTGCTGATGGCCAGGCAAAGCTGAAGTCTCCTCCAAGATTTTTACTGTTCATTACAATAAATGCACCGCCATATGCCTTCCTGAGAATAATTGTTATTTTCGGAACAGTGGCTTCGCTATAGGCAAACAGTAATTTTGCACCATGCTTTATTATGCCGGCGTGTTCCTGGTCTACTCCGGGAAGGAAGCCGGGAACATCCTCAAATGTCAGTATCGGGATATTGAAAGCATCGCAGAACCTTATAAATCTTGCACCTTTTACGGAAGAATCAATGTCAAGCACACCGGCAAGTACTTTAGGCTGATTTGCAACAACTCCGATGGTTTTCCCCTTAAGCCTGGCAAATCCGGTGACCAGGCTCGGAGCATAAAGCTCTGCTGTTTCAAAGAAGCTGTTCCTGTCTACTACCAGGTGGATCACATCCTTTACATCATAAGCCTTATTGGGATCATCAGGAACAATATCCCTGAGTTTTTCGCAAATATCAGGCACAGATCCGTCATCTGGTACCACAGGTGGATTCTCAACATTGTTAGAAGGAAGGTATGAAAGGAATTTCTTCAAAGCCAGGATAGTATTTTCCTCATCTTCATATATCATGTGGGCAACTCCGCTTTTGCGCGCATGTATCTCAGCACCACCAAGCTGATCGAATGTCACATCTTCATTAAGGACTTCTTTAACCACGTTCGGACCGGTAACAAACATATAGCTTGTATGGTTTACCATGAATACAAAGTCCATAAGGGCAGGGGAATAAACAGCGCCTCCTGCCGCAGGACCCATGATAACAGATATCTGAGGAATGATTCCGGACGAATGGATTATGTTATGGAATATTGATGCATAACCGCTGAGGCTTGCAACACCGTCCTGTATACGCGCTCCTCCCGAATCCATCATTCCGATAATTGGAGATCCCATTTTCAGAGCCATCTCCTGGATCTTTGCTATCTTCTTTGAATGAACCACGCCAAGAGATCCTCCCATGATAGTGAAATCCTGAGCGTAGGCAAAGACCAGACGTCCATTGATCTTTCCGTGACCGACGATAACACCATCGCCATATGTCCTTTCAACCTTTCCGAATTCAACAGGCTGGTCTGCAGGAGTGACGAAAGTATCAATCTCTTCAAATGTTCCGGAATCGAATAAGAGGTTTATTCTCTCGTGTGCAGTAAGCTTCCCTTTTGAGTGTTGCTTCTCAGCCTGTTTGGGACTATATTGCTTTTTTAAGGCCTCCTGACGTTCAAGGAAGGCCTTGTAACTTTTCCCCGATAGATCCATACCCGGTTTTATTTAGTTAAATATCAGGATAAAGTTCAGATTAAAATCTAAATCTACCTCTTTTCCTTGATTTTTTAAGGGTTCAAAAATAGTTAATCCCCGGCTATTTCCAAACAAAACTTCGACCGGCAATTATCAGTGTCTTTAAAATATCTGTTTTTCAGTCTTTTATAGTAAACTGCTTTTCGAATCAGGATTTTCCCTTTTGGTTCCTCACTTCCTGGATTATTTCCTGGCTGGTTTGAATAATCCTCTGGCATCAGATCCCAGCAATCCGGCCTTCAAAACCGCATCGCTGGTTTTGGTAAGTTTCCTGATCATCTTATCGCTTACTACAGGGAAATGATGAAGCGATTCAATTTTATCACCGATATATTCAAGGTCCTCATCAGTTGTCTGCCAGTTTCTTGTATTGAAATTGGTAAGGTTGAACGGGAGAGAGTATGACCTTAATGTCTTGTCACCATTTACATTGAAAAAGAAATCAAAATAAGACATAACAAGTTCGCGGATAGATCTGTAGACCGGTTCCCTGTAGCGCAGGGATGTGAAATTTGATTTGGCAACCGCGCCCCAGTGGCCATTCTCCCTGAAAATTGCAATTACGTGGTCGTCGTCATTAACTGCTCTCATATCGACAATCAGCGGCTGGTAACCGATTACCTCCAGTGCAGCTGCTGCAAACAGGGCTCCTTCAAAACAATGTGCCGACCGCTTTTTCAGTACCCACCTCGGCGACCTGCATTCATAATTTGGATTATAGGCTATCTCATCAAGAAATGCCTGTATTCTGTCAGGACTTTTTAGTGTCTTTAAGAATTTAACCTCTTCCTTCGACCACTCCATTTGTAAAAGATTTATTTTTTCAGACTATCAGACCATCAGACTATCAGACCATCAGACTATCAGACCATCAGACCATCAGACCATCAGACCACCAGACCATCAGACCCTCAGACCATCAGACCCTCAGACCCTCAGACCCTAAGACCATCAGACCATCAGACCACCCCCTACACCAGTCCCTTTATGATCTCCCTCATCAATCCGTACTGTTCCTCCATACTTTCAACGAGCTTAAATTGCGCCCTGGCACGCTGCAGGTTATGATGTTCGTGGTGGATCTTGAAATAATGGTCGCCGTCAATATAGTCTGTCAGGAATCTCACTGCTATTGTGTAGGTGATCAGGCGCGGGGCAAATGCAAGATATTCTTTTTCAACCTGGTTCAGTGTATCTCTGGTCTCTGAAAGATAACCTCTGGCATAAGCTTCAAAAAACCTTATGTCCATTTTAACCTTTGAAAGCTCCTTTTCATCTTCTGCTGCGATGTTGGCGGCAGTTCTGATTGCATCTCCAAAATCATAGTGGACATAGCCCGGCATTACAGTATCCAGGTCTATTACACATAGCGCTTTGTCATTATTATCAAGAAGGATATTGTTGAACTTCGTGTCGTTATGTGTAATTCTTAACGGTATCTTTCCCTCTCTTCCCAGTTTCAGGATGATCTTCATTTCCTCGGCTCGTTTAAGCACCGCGTCAATTTCCTTTCCAACTTTCTGTACTCTCCCTTCAGGATCAGCCTTAACTGTATGGATGAAAGCATCGAGACGCTTTTCAATGTCATGAAAATTGGGAATCGTCTCGTGCAGCGGTTTGCCCGGAAGGTCGGCCAGCATTGCCTGGAAGCGTCCGATGGCTTTTCCACCTTCATAAGCTTTGCCGGGGCTGTCAACAATATTATAGGAGCGATGGTCAGAGATGAAGATATACATTCTCCAGAAGTTACCCTCATCGTCGGTGATCCAGCTTTTGCCGTCTTTTGCAGGTATAAGTGTAAGGCACTCTCTTTTGACGTTTGATCCCGGGACTGATCTGAGCTTCAGGTTCAGATGACCGGTGACTCTTTCAATATTGTTTTGAAGTTCAGGAATGTTTTTAAAAATCCTGTTGTTAAGCCTCTGAAGAATATAATTATCCTTAAGTTTTTCTGCAGTTTCAACTCGGAAAGTATCATGAATATGTCCGCTGCCGTAAGGTTCTCCACTCAGGAAGGTCCCATCGGCTGTAAAGGCATCATATATCTTTTTCAGATCATGCGGCATTTTTCAGTCCGGCTTTGTGCCCTATAAATGCGTAATACATTATCACAAGGTAACATGGAAGACACAGCCAGTAGGCGCTTTGTGTTGAGAAATTAACGGCAAGTTTGCCATAAAGCAGTGGAAGTAAAGCCCCTCCGGCAATTGCCATAATAAGCAATGCTGAGGCCGTTTTTGTGAATTTTCCAACCCTGTTAAGGGCAAGTGGCCATACGGCAGGCCATACAAGGGCATTTGCAAAACCTAACAGAGCAACAAATAGAACAGTAACAGGAAGGATCAGCTGAATTGGCTGGAAAGTGACAAGGTCAACAAAAGGCATTGTGAAGACTTTGTCTGCCGGTGTAAGCACGGCTCCCAGAGAAAAAATAACACCTACGATAGTACAGATCTTCAGAGCATTGACTTGCTTAAGATACTTGGGTATGAATATTATGCCCATCAGATAACCCAGAATCATGCTTAGCATCGTTAGGGATGTGTAATACTTAGACGATTCCATAGGAATATTAAGTGACTGACCATATCTGATGATGGTATCGCCGGCAATTACCTCAACACCGACATAAAAGAAAAGGGCAACCACTCCAAGTATAAGATGAGGAAATTGCCAGATGCTTGTTTTTTTAACATCTGCTTCACCGATAGTTTCTTCTTCAGCTTCAGTGTCGACATCAGGAAGGTGGACAAATTTCAGCAGAAGCCCGAGAAGAACAAGAATAACCGCCATCACAATATAAGGCATTATAACCCTTTGTGCAAGCTCATTGAGAAGTACAGCACGGGCAGCTTCATCGGCGGCCCGGGCAAGATTCTCCTCAAGGATATGGGAATCTTTGAGGATTACTGCAGCAAGTATGATGGGAGCGATAGCACCGGCAAATTTATTTGCTATTCCCATGATACTGATCCTTTTGGCAGCGCTTTCGCGGGGACCGATAATAGTAATATAGGGATTTGAGGCAGTCTGGAGAAGGGTAAGCCCGGTACCCATTACGAAGAGACCTGTAAGAAAAAGTCCGAAAGTCCTTGTCAATGCTGCAGGAATGAAGACGAGACAGCCGACAGCCATAATCCATAATCCGACCGACATTCCGACTTTAAATCCTGTCTTCTTCAGAATTGCTGTCAGAGGCAGTGCCATTACAAAATAGGCAATATAGAATGCGGTAGCTACGAAGTATGCCTGAAAATCATTTAACTCACAGGCAGTTCTGAGAAAAGGTATTAATATCCCGTTAAGCCAGGTTACAAATCCGAAAATAAAAAAGAACAGCCCGATTATCGCTATTGAAAAAACATAATCCTTCCTGCTGATGGTGCCGGATACTGTGTTATTTGCCATAGAAATAGATTTAGGTTCTTAACTGGAGATTCCGAAAGATTCAAAACTAATCTTTTTCTGCAATGCTGCAAAAAAAATGTATCTGGTTTTGTTTGGAAACTGCAGGAACAGCCAGTGAATAAGATCAGTTAAGTATGCAATCAGACAAATGATTTAAACTATCCTTTTCCAGATTTCTTCCGGGATTTCGCCCCGAGATACCCGCCATGGTGCCTCCTTGCATAATCATCAGGAGTGAATGCGATCCTTTCCATCATCAAGACTACCAACGCGTCACCGATAACCGTAAACACTGTTGTTGAAGTTGTCGGAGTAAGACCGAGAGGACATACCTCAGCCGGAGCCCCGGTAAGAATTGAGCAGTCTGCCCGTGCTGCCAGTGGACTGTCACCATGCCCTGTTATCACAATTACCGGTATTGAGGGGAATAGATTATCCTTAAGATCAATAAGTTCAACGATCTCCCTGGTTTTTCCTGAATTTGAAACTGCTAGCAGTACATCGTTTCCCTGAAGTATACCGAGGTCACCATGCTGTGCTTCGCTTGGATGGAGGAAAATTGCCGGTGTACCTGTCGAGCTGAAGGTGGTTGCTATATTGTGAGCTATCTGGCCCGCTTTACCCATGCCGGAGGTAATAAGCTTGCCCTTTTTCCTATGGACATGGTTATGAATAATATCTATTGCTTTCAGGAAATTTCCCGTGACAGGGATCCTTCTGATGGCAGAAGCCTCATCCTCAAATATCTGCCTTATTCTTTCTTCCATAAATAACTTATTTCTGATTGAAGTTCAAAATTATCAAAATCACCATTCTATCCAGTTTAACTTTGATGATGATTACCGATAACTATAAGTAAAGTTATTTTATTTTTGTAATTCATCATCTACATTTAAAATGTATAAAAATCCCGTACCTCCATTTTACAAGATCAGTTTCATTGCCTTGTTCTCCTTAATCCTGATGGTTTCTTTCAGTACGAAGGAAAAGCCGGCGGTTGTAACTGCATTTGAATTAAAAGAATGGATTGACTTTCTTGCCTCAGATGAAATGAAGGGTCGCGCCAACGGATCTCCCGAAATGAAGATTGCTGCGGACTGGATTGCTGAAAAGTTCCGCGGTAATGGTGTGAAACCTCTGTTTCAGAACGGCAGCTATACTCGTGATTATACTTTTACATCACGGCAGCGGACATTTCAAGAGAGAAATGTAGCCGGTATTATTGAAGGCACGGATCCTTCACTGAAAGGCCAGTATATAGTAATAAGTGCACATTTTGATCATGTCGGCATCGGGCAAGGAGCAAAGCCCGATTCAATCAGAAATGGTGCAGATGATAATGCTTCAGGTGTATGTACAATGATCGGGATTGCCAGAACAATCACGCTGTCAAGAATGAAACCTGGGAGGACTTTAATCTTTGCAGCTTTCAGCGGAGAAGAAGCGGGAATGAGAGGATCACGTAATTTTGTTACTGATCCGCCGGTTCCCCTTAAAAATATTTACGTCAACATTAACTTTGAGATGACCGGCCATTCTGAATACCTGGGTAAAAACAGGTACTATATGACTGGATGTTCATTTTCAGATCTCGACGACCGGATAGCAGAATTTACGAAAGGGACAGGTTATCAGCTGATAGATACAATACCTCTGACCGATATGCTTTTTTCAGCATCAGATAATATAGCTTTTTCGAGGTTATCCGTATCGGAAGGGATTACAAAGGGCATTCCAAGCGGAACGTTTGCAACTTCAGCCCTGGCTGACTACCTGCATGGAGTGGATGACGAGGCAGAACTCTTTGATTTTGAGAATATGGAAGGTCTGGTCAGCCATTTCAGCGACCTCATTATATGGTTGTCGAATAATAAATCTGACATAAAATGGACTGATCCGAAATATTCCGGTCTGTAATAACTCCAGCTCATTTCTCCTGTCATTTCAAATTTTTACATTTATTTTCTCAGTATACCTGCCAAAGAACAAATCCAACCCTGAACCATATGAATCAGCCTCTTCGTAAAATAAGTTCACAGCCTTATGTGGTTATTACTGCCTTTTGTTCCCTGCTTGCTATTGTCGGCTTTGCCCTCTACGGATTACCGTTCTTCTATGACTTTTATAAGGAGGAGTTCGGCTGGACGGCCAGGGTGGTCACATCAGGGAATGCCCTCGGAAAGATACTCGTTGCACCCCTGTTCGGATTTATTGCCGGTTGGATAATAGACCGTTACGGTCCGAGGAGGATGCTTATGGCAGGAGCTTTGATGACATGCGCAGCTCTCATAGGGCTAAGCCAGATGAACTCGCTGGGATTGTTCTATGTAAGTTATGTGTTTGTTGCCCTCGGTTATGTTTTCGGCGGTCCTCTTCCATGCCAGGTACTCATTTCGCGCCGATTCAAGGAAAACCGCGGAAAAGCCATGGGTATCGCATACCTTGGTATAGGGACCGGAGGATTTCTTGTTCCTCTCATTGCCGCCGGACTGATAAACAATTTCGGCTGGCGTCCTGCCTTGATCTGCCTGGGAGTTTTAATTGTAATGGTTGCAGTACCCCTTGCCTTTTTTATTAAGGACCCTCTGTCGGATACAGACAAGGTTTTCAAGCCTGAACCGTCTGTGCCATTCAGGAGTATATTAAAGAATCCGAATTTTTACCTGCTTGCATTTGGAAGCATGTGCTCAATAGGAGCGGTGGGAGGTATTAACCAGAATCTGAAGTTGTATCTGAGAGATCTCAGTTTTGATCAGACACAGGCTGCTCATGTTATCTCACTGGTTCTGCTGATGAGCCTTGCAGGAAGGGTACTGATGGGCTGGCTTGCAGATCTTATGCCACGTAAATATGTAATGATATTAATTTATGTGATTGTCGGCTGTTCAATACCGCTGCTCCTTATACCTGAATTTCCCGGACGTCTTTATCTGTTTGCGGTCATTTTCGGAATTGGTCTCGGTGGAGATTATATGATCATTCCATTAATGGCAGGTGACCTGTTTGGTGTGAAAATCCTCGGAAGAGTAATGGGTGTAATTCTGGTGGCAGACGGTATCGCTGAAGCCACAGTTCCTATGCTTGCGGCATCCCTGCGTGATACTTCAGGGAACTATATGACCGGATTCACAATCCTGATCGGTATCGCGCTCACCGGTGCCCTTATAGTGTCATTCCTTCCAAAACATAAGAAGGAGATCTGAATCACCGTTCCTGCATGAACTTCGTTGGTTTTGCTGGTATCGCTTCAATATGCCGGTATGATACCTCTTCCGTTACCGTAGAAAAGCGGTTAAGGTATCCATGTTCAGCATATTCAGGTAAAGAATTCCCTGTGCTATGAATCTGACGATCCGTGAGAGTCCGAAAAGAAGATAGAGTTTAAAAGGGTATTTAAACAGGCTTACGGCAATGACAACCATCGAGAACGGAGATAACGGGAAGAGCGCTGAAATAATTATAAAGGCTCCTCCCCATTTTCTTACCATCGATATATAATTATTGAGCACACGCTCCGAAAGAGCTTTCACCTTCTTTGTTTTTGTAAGTCCGTAACCGATAAGATACGACAGCATACCTCCGAGGTACGACAGAACTCCGAACAGTGTCAGGAATACCATGGGAGAATTGAATTTCCCTGACCAGATAACGAAAAGATCGGGAGGGATCATCCCCATGAATGATTCGGAAATTGTAAATATGACAAAAACCATCAGATCCGAAACATGATCAGTAATGTATGTGAAAATTGCTTTAAAATCGATAAGATACTTGCCGGCCAGAATAAAAGGTGTAAGTATCAGGGCATATATAACGACTATTTTAACGGCTGTCCGGATCATATAGCCGTAGACGCCCTTCTGCTTATTACTCCGGTGCTGGACCTTTAATCGTTGCCAGAAGGTATTGTTGTTACTGTTATCGTTACCTGGTTTCATTTTTTAAAATCCCGTCAAAGATAAATATTTTCGTCTGCGGAACAACTGAATGGAATTTAGGCGAGTATATCTGAGTTAATAAATCCTTTTGTAACTTTCACCTGTTAACTCAATATTACAGTCGCAGAAATCTAAAACAGGATGCCGGACTCTTCACAACTATCCAATTCAGACTCCTCCCCGCGAAGTTCACAAACCTATATTGTCATAACTGCATTCTTGGCACTCTTCGCCCTGGTCGGGTTTGCATATTACGGTTTGCCTTTTTTCTTTGATTTCATGTCGAGGGAATACGGATGGTCAAGAACTGTCATCACTTCCGGTAATGCCCTTGGCAAGCTTCTGGTTGGGCCTCTTTTTGGATTTATAGCCGGATGGCTGATCGACAAATATGGTCCCAGAAGACTTATGATGGCCGGAGTGCTGATGATGGGTACAGCTCTGATCGGATTGAGCTTTGCTGATTCACTCGGACTATTTTACCTGTTTTATATTTTCAATGCACTTGGTTATGTGTGCGGCGGACCGCTGCCCTGCCAGGTGCTGATCTCACGGTGGTTTGATCGCAACAGGGGCAAGGCAATGGGCATTGCCTATCTCGGTATCGGATCGGGAGGAGCGGTTGTTCCTCTGATTGCAGCAGGCCTGGAAAAAAACTTCGGATGGCATAATTCCCTTGCAGTCCTCGGAGTATTTGTCATTCTGATTGCATTCCCGATGGTCTTTTTTATCAGGGGATCCTCTTCCCGGGCAAGCACTCAAATGCAAAGGGAACCAGCCGTTACGATAACGAGGGTGCTTAAAAACCCCAATTTCTATCTGCTTGGTCTTGGAAGCATGTGTGCCATTGGCGTTGTTGGCGGTGTCAATCAGCATCTGAAACTTTACCTGCGCGACCTTGAATTTACACAGATGCAGTCCGCACATGTCATATCACTCGTACTCCTCTCCAGCCTGATTGGAAGAGTAATGATGGGATGGCTTGCTGACATCTTCCGCCGCAAATATGTAATGATACTGATTTATCTGATAGTTGCGCTGGCTGTACCCTTGCTTCTTGTGCCCGAATTCCAGGGAAGGATCTACATCTTTGCGGTAATCTTCGGGATCGGGCTTGGAGGCGACTACATGATCATTCCGTTGATGGCCGGTGATCTTTTCGGTGTACGGGCTCTGGGAAGAACTATGGGTATTATTCTGGTTGCTGATGGTGTTGCTGAATCTCTGTTCCCGATGTTCCTTGGCAGAATGTATGATATCAACAGCAGTTATTCAGTCGGATTTATAATTCTGATTGGCGTCGCGCTTGCAGGTGCACTGATAGTGTCATTCCTTCCTGAAGCGCCTGAAGCAAGAGCATGATAACATTCAAATTCCCGGTTTAATTTTAAATAATTCATAACTAAGCGGATACTAATGAGAAAAAGAAACTTGTTGCTCGCAGGATTAATCACAGTAATTATTACAGGAATATCTTCGTGTATAAAGAAATCGAAGTTTTCATTTGAAGAAAATCCGGAAGGGATTAAGCTTTCTGAAGCAGGAGATCCTGTTTTTATTTATCAGCGAAAACCAAAATCAGCCAACGGCCAGTACACATTCAACAATTATCTGCACCCTGTTTATAATTTGCTCGGAGAGATAATTACTGAAGAGTTCCCCCCGGATCACCTGCATCAGAGAGGGATTTACTGGGCATGGCATCAGATCTATCTTGATAATCAAAATCTTGGTGACGGATGGATGATGGAAAAAATTTCATTTGATGTCACTGAGGTAAGGAAGAAGATAAATAGTAAAAGTGCACGACTTGATATTACAATTAACTGGAAATCAACGCTTTTACCGGGTGGAAAGCCGTTTGTCGAAGAGGAAACATCGATTTTAGTTTATAAAAAGGATACCAATATCCGGAAGATTGATTTTGAGATAATACTGAGACCGCTTATGCCGGGTATTCAGATAGGCGGTTCGGATGATGAAAAAGGATATGGCGGGTTTTGTATCCGGCTGAAAATGCCCGAAGACCTGATTTTTACATCAGAAACAGGCAGCGTTACACCTCAGAACCTCCAGATCAACTCAGGGCCATGGATGGATTTTTCCGCTGTCTTTGGCAGCAGCGGCGAAAAAACCGGAGTTGCTATTTTGTGTCATCCATCCAATCCGGGTCACCCTGAACCATGGATACTACGTCAGAAAGAGAGCATGCAAAATGTAGTATTCCCCGGAAGAAAGAAAACTAATCTTGATAATCCCCTTATACTCAGTTATCGTGTGGTAATCCATGATGGAGATGCCAGCGAGGTTAATCTATCTGGGCTTCAGGAAGAATATAATAAGATGTATAAAGGGAAATAGGAAATGAGATGGCAGACCTATCCGAATTCCGGACCACTGATAAGAAACTGATATTTTACTTCTCCCGGATAAGAATTGTTCTTAAGAAACATTCTGATAAAATGTCGTTGCTTAAGAAATCCTGCCGACTCGAGCCAGGCTGTAAAGTCAGCCTTATCCTCTAATACATCCAGGGCAACAGGCTTACCGGACAGAGATTGTAATGCTTTTGTAAAAAGTGATCTGGCAGCATCAGATGAAAAAGCAAACAGAGGACCGATATAATTGTATCTGATGCCATCTCTGCCAAAAATATAGCCGGACAGCTTATTACTATCCCTGATAATGAATGCTTTCTCCGGATAAGATTCAAACAGAGTCCTGAGAAGATATGATCTGTCTGTTCCAAACAGAACTCTATCGGCCTCCAGTACTTCTGGCAGGCTTGTATGGTCTATACTCACCGGTTCATAATCTGAATCACTCCTTCCCGCGTTAACAGTTGAAGAATTTATCATTCTGTAGATAAGAAATTCTTCTTTAAAGCCAAGTTTCTTGTATAAAGGCAAACCCGCAGGAGTAGCATCAAGTTTTATCGAATCTATGCTTTTGAGTGCATCAATGATATCTGCAAGCAGCATTTTGCCGACTCCCTGTCCTCTTATTCTCTTATCAACAATCACCATTCCTATCCAGGCAACTTTGTTTGAATGATTCAAAGCAGTTGCAGTTCCTATAACATTCCCGTTAAATTCAGCGACAATACATGTATTGATTGAGTTCTCCAACAGCAATTTCCAGTCTCTTCCTGTCTGGTTCCAGCCTTCGGAGCATGATAATTCCATTGCTCTGCCAAGATCATTAATATTCATCGGACGGATTTTTATTACGGAATTATCGGACATATTAAAGCCTGCTGGAAACTATGAAAGCCATTTGTGAAGGTTTTCTGCCACGAATTCATCGTCATTCAGTTCGGGGTAGGCAGAGTATACCCTGTCAATTTCTTTTTTCTGACCGGGTGAAAGTTTCTCATTTCTGTCGAGGGTCCACAAACCTTTAAATAATCCCTGCCTCCGGAGTACCTCATGCAATCCAACTATACAGCCTTTAAAGTTATTGGCTGTATCAAAGAATGCCGAATTGCAATCTGTTATCTGACTGGCCAGGATCAATGCTCTGTTGACATCTTTTTCATATGAGCCTTTCTGGACATTTTCCAGAAGCTTTACCGCTGAAAGTGTCCATACTGCCCAGTGACCAAGCAATCCTCCCACAATGCGTTTCCTTATGATATTATCATTGTGGATAGTCGTGTATTCAGTCAGAAGATCAACAAGGATATTGTCGTCATTACCAGTATAAAGGGCAATCTTATCTGCTCTGCCTGACTCGGCTACCCCGCGGACAACATCAAGTGTCTGATACCTGTTGAAAGGTGCGATCTTTACACCAATTACATTTTCTATCTGTGAAAATTCACGCCAGAAGTTAATGTCAAGGATCCTTCCTCCGACGGCAGGCTGAAGATAAAATCCCATTACCGGCAAAATATTCGCAACTTCCCGGCAGTGTTTAATAAGAATCCTGTTCGGAGAATCCCGGAATGCTACCAGACTCAGCAATACAACATTAAATCCGTTTCTTGCGGCTGCTTCCGCTTCTTTCATAGCCTGCCCTGTTCTGCCAATGGCACCTGCGATCCTTATAACAGGCTTCCGGGTCTGCATACTGAACATGTCAAATTCTTCCCTGGCTATCTCCAGCAATGGAATAAAGAGATTGACTCCGGGAAGCCTTATGGCAAATTGTGTTGTATGAACGGCAACAGCTATTCCGCCTGCACCTGCATCAAGGTAATATCTTATCAGCGCTCTCTGCCGGCGTTCATCAAGCCTGCGGCTGCTGTTCAGGGCAAGGGGCAGAGCCGGGATCACCGCACCCTTGTTCAAAGCAATCCTGACATCCTCCGGAATCATTTTGGTATAAACTTATTAAAATTAATAGATGCCGTCACGAACTTCAAAATGTGTTGGTTTTCCGAGCAGCCTGCCGCCATCTTTCAGCCATCCGGCCGTCCACCTGATAACACGCGATACCGGTACTTTTGGTTTGCCAAACAACCTATAAGCTTCTTCTGAATTATTCAGAAGAGCCGTTTCAGCCTCAGTGTTGATGAACCTCGGTTTTATGCCGAACAACTGACCGAATTCCATTGCCACCTCCCTCACCGAAAGGATCTCAGGACCGGTAATGTTGAGAATTTTTGCCGGTGACTTCGCATATTCCAGCGACCTTAGTACAAAATCGTTGACGTCACCCTGCCATATCACATTGAAATAACCCATCGACAGATCAACAGGATCGCCATTCAAAACTTTAACCGCAATATCTGTTAAAACTCCGTAACGCATTTCAACAGAATAGTTTAAGCGTATGAGGGTTACATCGGTGCCATATTTATTACTTCCGTATTCAAACATTCTCTCCCTGCCCAGGCACGACTGGGCATATTCCCCTGTCGCAACAGGCGGGTCAGTTTCCACCGATCCGCCTGAGCTGACAGGCACAAGCGGGTAAACACACCCGGTGGAGAAGGCAACGATCCTTGAAGTATGGAAGTGTTCAGCTATAAGTCCGGGAAGATAGGTGTTGACTGCCCATGTCAGTGGAAGGTTATCGACAGATCCGAATTTCATCCCGGCCAGGTAGAAGACATATCTCATGACCGGCAAGCTTTTGAGGAAGGAGTTATCCAGGAGATTACCGTTAATGGTCTCTATTCCCAGACTTTGTATATTTTTCTGATGGTCAGCAGAATCAAAGCTGGCAATTCCCACGATCCTTTTCTTAACGCCAGCTTCATGACACGCACGTTTTGTCATTCTTGCCAGCGACGGACCTATTTTACCTGATACCCCAAGTATCATAATGTCTCCATCTACGCGTGAAAACATATTTACTGCTTCTTTACCGGGTCTGGAGATCAACTCATCGAGTTCCTCTTCACCTGATATTTTACCGGGATAACTTTCCATGCATCAAATCCTCCGACCTCATAAAGTTAATAAATTCATTAACCGGGTGACTCCCCGATCTTACTCTTTATGTACCTTTGAATATTTAAAACACAGGTTCGAATTCAATAGATTCCTGGAAATAATTATTACTTAATAAATTTGAATATGCATAAGCATTTGTTATTGACCGTATTAAGTGTATTGTTAATCGGATCTTCTTCCTTCTGCGGAACGCCTTCAGCAGGCAGCGGAGAGAAAAACGTGGAGTCATCTGCGTATCAGCAGTTCGCAACCCTGGTGATCAGAAAATGTCAGGATTTTAAAGTCACAGGTGACGGACAGAACGAAGCCTGGAAACAAACCGGATGGGTGGAGCTGACTCAGCGTGAACAGAATATTAAACCTTACATCACAAGAGCAAAGGTTCTGTATTCGGCAACCGGAATCTATTTTCTTGTCGATTGCAGGGATACAAAGCTGACCTCGTCAATGAATGCCGATAATATGGATCTATGGAATGAAGATGTTGTAGAGGTCTTTTTATGGACATCAGAGGATTTCCCGGTCTATTTTGAATACGAGATTTCGCCTCTGAATTACGAACTGCCAATTATGGTGCCGAACTACAAAGACACTTTTCTGGGGTGGCTTCCGTGGCACTACGACGGTGAAAGAAGAATTCAGCACGCCACTTCTGCCACAGGGGGTAAGAAAGAAAGCGGAGCTGCTGTACAGGGTTGGACAGCCGAGTTTTTTATTCCGTATAAACTGCTTGCTCCGTTGCCCCAGGTACCTCCGGTTTCAGGAACAAAATGGAGGGCAAATATATACCGCATCGATTATGACAACGGCGCAGCACATTATGCCTGGCAAATGGTTGGGAAGTCATTTCACGATTATAAAAACTTCGGAATTTTCATTTTTGAGTAGAAGGTACCCGCATTGTATTATTCTGAATCATCCCCTTTTCAAGGGTGATGCTGATGTTTGAGTGTTCCGACATTGACGGGTCGTGTGTCACAAGTATTACCGTTCCTCCGTTCTTATGATATTCACCTATAAGATTCATGAGGACTGACCTGTTCCCTGGATCGAGATTGCCTGCAGGCTCATCGGCAAGCAACATTTCAGGTTCACTAATTATCGCTCTTATGAAAGCCGTTCTCTGTTTTTCTCCTACACTAAGTTCGGAGGGATATTTATTTCCCATGCCTGAAAGCGAAAATTTTCCGAGGTAGAAATCAAGTTTTCCTGCATGTTGTTTATTATGACAGGCAAGCCTGATGTTTTCAGCGACAGTAAGATACGGCATGAGATAAAACTGCTGAAAGACAAATCCGAGGCGCTTCCTGCGGTAATTATTAAGATCGCCTGCCTTTTGCTGATAAATATCTGATCGGTTGTAATATATGTTTCCGGAATCGGGATGAACCAGCCCGGCAATAATGTTCAGAAGAGTAGATTTTCCAGCACCGCTGGATCCGACAACCGTACAGTAGTCCCCTTTATTAATATTGAAGCTGATATCTTTCAGCGCTGTAAAGGTTACACTGCCCCTTGTATATATTTTTGTAATATCTCTTAACTCAATCATTTTTTCGTGGTCTAATATTCCTCTGCAAGAACTTTTGCTGCATCCGTTTGAGACGCTATCAAAGCCGGTATCCAGCTGCTGAGCATCCACAGAACGGGGAAGATTAATAAACTATACCAGAATAGATTCCAGAGCGGTTTAATACTTGTTGCGGTAAATAAAAAGATCTCCTTTCCGAAATATTCTGCCACAAGGGTACCTGCAAAGAAACCTGTTACTGCTCCGGCCAGACCAAGTATAAAAGCTTTGGCAAGGATCATCATCAGGATCGATCCCGTACTGTTGCCGAGAGCTTTAAGGAGCCCTATCTCGTATTTTCGTGCATTAATGTTCTGGTAGAAGAGGAACCCGGTGATGAGCAGGCATGAGATTATAATAAAAGGTATTATGAAGGCACCGTATTTGTTCATCATTAACCTCTGGTTCTCACGTGCATCTGCAATACTGCTTATCTCGGTAACCTCAAGATCAGCAAATATTGCCTGTACCTGCTTCCTTGAATTGTTAATCCTCCCGTCTTTACACACGCAGCCGAGAGCTTCTATCTTGTTGATCTTACCTTCCATGCCAAGCAGCATCTGCAGGTCAGCCAGGTTAAAGGCGACTCCCTGATCGATCATTCCTTTACCTTCCCCTAACCGCCTGGCAATATCGAAACTGTACTGCCTGCCATCGTTGCCGGTTATTGTAAATTGTGCTCCTTCAGGAATATTTCTCGCTACAAGAGCTCCTACCTGGACGGTCCCTTTCACAACATCTGTTCCCATGATCTCCTGCTCCGGCAGAAATCGTTGCATAGCCTCATCCTTGTAGCCAACAAGCAGGATCTGATGAGACGAGCCATTGTGATCTTTCCAGTCGGGATATTTCACCTGCAATATTCCGGTCAGGTGCCTGACTGCATCAAATGTTTTCGATTCGGCAAGTACATGTATATAATTTTCTGGAAAGCAGGGGGTATTATTGGCTGAATAAAAATCTATAAGATTTGTGCCTTTGGGAAATATATAGAGGTTCAGTCCCTGTTCTCTCATGATCTTCCGGGTCTCATTCTCACTTGCCTTGCTCAATGAATATATTCCTACTGAGACAGCACTCGCAATTATGACTGTAAACAGTATTATCAGGGAACTGATCTTCCTGTACAAAAGCTCTTTGATAATTAGTCTTAACGCATTCATAATGTATTTTTTCTGCTCTTCCGTATAATATATATTGTTAATAAAATAACAGTCAGCAAAATGACGGTTCCGGTTACAACCACTGATATACCCAGGGATTTATCCTCTTTCATTGTCAGCACTTCAGGCTGGTATTTATTCAATCCGTCCCTCTGATCGGTGAGCCATTTTGGCAGCGGCCTGTTTCCGACTGAGTCATATGTAACTGAATCCTGGTCCATCAATGATGCAATAGCAACGGGTTCTCGTCAAGTATCTTATTTACCAGGGCAGGAGCAGGGTTTTCCCATCTGTTAGTGAACAGTATATCTGTCCCCGGAAGGTTATCTTTGATAAGGCAGCTACAATCGGCTGTAAGGAAGTCGATCATTAGGTTTATGTTTTCTTCCGATATGCCTTTTGCGAGCAGAGGTTCGAGAGCCTTGAACCTGCCAAAAATCCCGAAAAGCATGGGTTCATCGATCACCTTCAGATCGCTTTCCACATTTAGAAGCATGGAGACAAAGTGCTTCTCTTCTGCACTGTTCCTGCTTAACTCTATCACAGGAATAATATTGCCGAAAGGAGATCCATTCACAGTTCTCTTTAATATCTGAAGGCCTTTATCATCTTTCTCAGGGATATCAGTTTTTAGATAAACCATTACACACAGCTTCCCTGCCATCAATTCGCGGGCAATCTTTTCCCTGAGAGGGGAAACGGCAAGATTGTCAAGTTCCCGATGGTCATTATATCTCGAAAAGAGGCGGTTTCTGTAAAAGAGAGCATAATAAGGCTTATCGATATCTGTTTTCAGAACGTTTTTGAATTGTATATTGGCAGATTTGATATCATTGATTATATCTGAGTTTTGTTGTTTTATGGTCTGCGAAAAAGGTTCCTTGTGATAATATGCCAGGGTGTACTCATCAGGCAGGGCATTAAGAAGTACCCACTCCGATACCTTTGTTGTGCATGCAAGGCTTGCAATGCCTGCCGCTGCGAGAATTTTTAAAAACAACAACCGCATGTCCTTACAAATTACTTCAAAGCTACTGATTCCTGTATCAGCTCTATTCCCGACAGAATAGTATTTCCCTTAACCGGGATCAGATCAATCCTGAAAGTCTTCCCGGCTTTAATGCCGGCAAATTTTCTGACGACTTCTTTATCACACCTGCCGGCCTCACTTACTATGTCAAAATTTTCGAGCACCTGTTCATTCTGCAGCCTGACATTGAAAACGCGCTCGCCAGTTTGTTTGTTCTCGAGCTCCGAAAAATAGAGATTGACACTGTACGATGTCTCGGTAGTATCATCCTCCTTCGAAAGTGTTACCTCGAGTGATCTCAATCCGCCCATCGCACTTGCACTGATCCACGGAGTATTTTCCGATATGACGGATATAGGTTCTTTTCTGATTTCAAAATAACCGGAAGTATCGATTGTCACCGGAATTCCGGAGGCAGTACCACCTGCATTAGGAAATTCGATCCATAGAGTATTGTTATCGGCAGTCCTGTCACCCGGAGCGTTAAGGTTAAGTCCGAACTGTCTGATCCTTCTGCCGCTCCACAGATAGTTACTGTTTGTCCAGTAAGTCATCCAGGGCATATAAACAAGTGCAAGCGAGGTCTGGTTCTGGTAGGGGCACTGGCATGTCCTGGTATAATCGGGAGAGTTGAGAACACCATCGGCAACGATCAGGCTGGTAGAACATCCCGGTTTCCATCCACCCAGGCTGGCGGTTCCATCGAAGGTCTCCAGGTTGATAAATCCTGCAGAAGCAGAGCGGAAGGTAAGCAGGTGTTCACTGGCTGCAACAATACCACAGCCATATTCGCGCTTGAAACTCCATTTGAGGACTTCCCCGGTAACGGGGTCCTTTTCAACGAGCGGATCACCGGTTAGAAGACTGAAACCTTCACCATTTGTGTAGATCCTGTCATTATGTATAATAGGCGGATTGGCATATTTGACCGCCTTATCCCATATTTTTTGTCCGGTTACGGCATCATAAGCGATCATCCGGCTGCCTTCTTCTCCGTTCAGCATGTCGCGTGATGGCCGTGTTGCCTGAAGAAGAAGCTTGTGTTCAGATGAATACCCGAGCCATGTCCCGAAGATATCCCCGGTCACTTCCGACAATACTTTCCCTGTTCTTATATCCAGGTGCAGCAGTCTTGACCCTGCAGGAAGGCTCTCGCCTCTTCTCCTGAGTTTGGTTTCGAGGTATTGCGGCAGTTTGTCGAGACAGAATAATTTGCCATCTCCGGCAATGACCGAATTATGGATGAATCCATGATTACCGGTTATACTCCAGAGTTTCTTACCTGTAAACCGGTCCATCACAATGAGTTCCCTGCTTGCAGTGAGGTTGTAATCAGTGAATTTCGGATTTTTCAACCTCAGGGAATCATTCTCCATCCCGGGAAACTCCGAAAAATTATTGCCCAGTATGAGCAGGTCTTCATATACGCCGATATATCCGAGTTCCTCTGTATTTTCATTTCCGGTAGTGAATGATCTGACAAGTTCTCCTGTCCTGATATCAAGAAGGTTGCATCTGGTGCCTTCAATAAGGTAAACGAATTCCTTTGTTGCAATGAAATTCGTACCCCTTGCATTGGATCCCGGCAGATGCACCTGGTTGTACTTTGGGTCGAGAGGATTTTCTTCATCGTATGTTTCATCGTAATATACCAGCCACGAGTCATCCATAAGTTTCTCAAAATCTCTTTTCCAGAGGACCCTTCCTGTATATACATCGCGGGCGCTTATGCTGCTTATGCCTTCAATGATGAGACGGCCGTCAATAACCTGTTCTCCAGGACCATGACCATGCCTGGGCAATACGTCAAGGTTTGAATTTCCGCCGAACCAAAGAATTCCGAGCGGAGCTTTTACAAGCTTATCATCTGATTTGACAGTGTTGGCAATATCACCGTAATTATGCGTCCAGCTGCCTGTTCCCTCAAGTGCACCGGTTCGGGTAATTATTACTGAACCTTTTTTTGAAGTCATCGACACACCGGTAAGCTTCATACCTCTGAAAGCATCAATAAGTGTTTTAAGCTCATCCCTCCGGGTCCTGATGACTATCTTGCCGTTATAAGGTCTTGTGGATTCAAATATCATGTTCAGAAGGTCCGCGTCAAATCCATAATTCCTGTTGATCAAAGTAATAGATGAAAAGTATTTAGGCAGAACAGGTCCGGGATTTTCGAAAAGTAGAAAACTGATCCGGTCAGCTTTGACACCATGGTTATCAAAATATTCCCTCAGCCATTCAATTCTGTCCCTGTCCCTTTCATATGCAATAATCGAGAGGGACGTTTGCGCGACCAGTCCTTCAAGCAGGTTAACATCGTCGGTTCCGAAAACCAAAGCATAGCCCTCGGTAGTTCCTGTCGCTCTGGTTATTCTTTTTACGGCTTTTGACCGTACTTTCAGTATTCCTTTGGGAGATTGATATATTTCAGGTTTTGCTATGGAATTATCTCCAAAGACCTGGATTGTCCCGTCATTTGTTACGGCAATCAGCTTGCCATTTGAAGCTATGAGGCGATCGATGATCTTTTCCGAATTGTGTTTCCAGACCACCTCAGGCTTTTTATTCCGGGCTAATCTAAGAGCTGTAATGCCTGAACTGTCTGCAGCATATAAAATACTGCCGGCCTTTATCAGGTCGGTGGTAGCCCGGATACCTATCGTCCAGAGTGTATCCAATCTCTTTTTGTCCTGAAGTAAAGCCGCCGTTATGTTCTCTCCCGAAAAGTATATAGTATTTCCGTCGATTACAGGATAGCCGAAAGGATAGGGAAGGAGCCTGTTACCTGTTTCAGAATCGTAGAGGGCTGTCAGTCGTTCCCTGTGATGGTTGAAAAAGACCCTGTCGTTGCTGCAGGTGAATGCGCCTCCTGTCTTTCCGCTGGCGGCAAGCTGATAATAAAGTTCCTCACCTGTTTCGGTATCAAAAGCAGCTGGTACTGAACGGCCTCCTGCAACCAGAAGCCTGTTCGCGCTTATCGTAAAACAACCCTGGGGCGCCACGTCAGCGAAGGCCGGCGATCTGTGAGGCTGAAGAATATAATTGCTGCCTGTACCTTCATTTTCCCAGATTGTCTTTCCTGTACCTGCATCCAGGGCGTAAATAAACGTACCCATCATGGGGAAGATGCTTGCGGCAGTGTAGATGACATCGTCTTTGATCACCAGTCCTCCTCTGGCGGGCCACATAGAAATCAGACGTTTGTTTCCAAGGAGCTTGTTCTCTGCAGGAGCTAACCTTACCTTCCAAACTGGTTTGCCGGTACCGGCATCAAGGCAATAACAGTATCCGTCATCGCTTGTAAAATATATTTTCCCGTCATTTGCTGCCAGCGGCAATCTTACCGGACCATCAGCATAATAATGCCAGATTTCTTTTCCCGAGTTAATATCTAGAGCGACTACCTTGTCCTGGTCATTAAAACCAACGAAAATCCTCCCGCCGGCAACTATCGGCTCAAATATCCTGTCAAACTGCATGAGATTCTGGTTGAGAGGATCATCCCACACCGGAATTCTTGGTGAAAATGTTACCTGCCACTGAAGGTAAAGCTGATCGGGCAGCTGTTCGGGAGTTGAAGCTGAACGGTTGTGATCGTACCGCCACATGGGCCAGTCGTATTGCTGACAGACACAAATCTGCGAGATGAGGGACATGATAATTATAAGCTGTAATCTCATTATATTCAAACTCTGCCGTAAAGCTATTTAAAACTTTATAATTCCTGATGCTGAGTTATAATCAAGGTACAGATGATAATCCTTATGCTGTTTCAGCATTGTAGCCGGTACTTTGTTTGTCAGTTTATTGGTAAAGGTCTTGTATACAGCATCAGCCTTCACCTGATGCGGCACGCACGAAATAATAGTTTTACACTGCGTTATCTGCCAGACACTCATCGAAACAGCCTTGTTTGGAACATCACCAATAGTTGCAAACCAGCCTTCATTGACCTGTTGCATTTTGCACTCATCATCCAGTACTACAATGATGTAGGCATCACGGGTATCGAAGTCAGCCGGTGGATCGTTGAAAGCAATATGACCATTCACTCCGATCCCGATCAATCCCAGGTCAACCGGTTTCTTCCGGATCTCAAGGGATAAGGTTTTTATATGTTGAAGGAGATCTCCTTCAACATCCACACTATGGAATTTTCCTACGTTAATGTGGTTTATGAATCTCTCATACAGATATTTCCTGAAGCTTGCCTTGTGAGTAACGGGAAGACCGATATATTCATCGAGATGAAAGACCTCTATCTTTTCCCATGGTATATCTTCCTTTATGAGGGACTGAAAGGTTTCAAACTGCGAACTGCCTGTGGATACCACCATTCGAGCCTCACCTTTTGATTTAATGGCATCAATCAGCTTTGCAGCAGCAAATTTTGCAGCCTCTTTTCCAAGTTCAGATGCGTCGGGGGTTATTGTTATTTTCATAGTATTTAGTTTAAGTTCTTATTTCCTGACATACTCCAGGTTATCATCGAGAGGTGTCATCTTAGGCATCAGCAGATGCACGAATCCCAGGATCGTAATATAGGAGAATCCTGCAATGATAAATGCCCAGAAATATCCGGAATTATCAGCTTTATCGAGAACCGCGCCGAGAGCAAGATCCGCAACAATCGCCACTGCTACTCCGACCATTTTACCTATTCCGATCACAGAAGCCGTTGCTTTTTTTGGGAAAACATCAGGGACCAGGGTGTAGCTGTTTATTGACCACGACTGGTGTCCTGCAGCGCCGAGTCCGATAAGTAGTACAGCCACCCATTTACTGGCCATAATCGGTACAAGTGCTACAGGCAGAATTATTATTGCATTTACCAGAAGTGTGATTTTACGTGCTTTATTTATTGACCATCCTTTTCTTATCAGGGCGCCTGAGGCTAATCCTCCGAGCAGGCTTCCGGCATCAGCCATTATAAATATCACGAGGAATGGCAGGCCTATATTATTAATGTCAACGCCAAACTGTTCGAAAAGGAACTTTGCTCCCCAGAAGAGGTAGAACCACCATACAGCATCAGTGACGGTCGTAAGTGCGAAAGCCCAGGTCTCCCTGCGAGGGAGAGTCTTTGCCCAGGGGATCCGTTCAGTTGTCTCGGGTTCGGAGTCGCTGTTAATATATGTCAGCTCCGCTTTTGACAATTGCGGGTGAAGCTCAGGTTTATTATAGGTTCTCCACCACAGAAAAACCCACAATGCGCTGAGAGCCCCGGTAAAGAGAAAAGGTATCTGCCATCGGTAGCCTTCGACAGTAACGATGGCTCCGACAATGAATGGTGCCAGTATAGCTCCGACGCTTGTTGATGCATCAAATATTCCGGTTGCAAATGCCCTGTCTTTTTTCGGGAACCATTCAGCCACCGTTTTAATTGCAGCAGGAAAATTACCCGATTCACCTATGCCAAGGCCAAAACGTGCCGCAATAAATCCTGTCAGGCTGAATGCCGGTCTGATAGCTGCGTGAAGCATCCCGAAAAAACTCCAGGTTGCTATTGAAATAGTATACCCGATCTTAGTCCCTATTTTGTCAATTATACCACCCATGAACAGCAGTCCGGCTCCGTATGCGACTTTGAATGAAACCATTATTGCCGCATAATCCTTGTTCGACCAATCAAAAAGCTGTTGGAGTGTTGGCGCCATCACACCTACAATACTCCGGTCGAAATAATTTATTGTTGTGGCCATGAAGACCAGGGCCAGGATCCTGTAGCGATAATGGCCGATTTTACCGGGCTGTTCGATCATGAATCTCAGGTTAACATTGTACGCGATAAATTTAATTAAATATCAGAATGAAAGAAATGTCATCAATATAAATCAGCAGTATTTATTACATTTAATTTTATTTTATTAAAGTCTAAATAGCAAACCTGCAATCAGTCTAATGAATTTCTAAAATAAAAAGGAATTTCAAATTAACATAATTTAACCAGGAGCCTATTTGAATGTATATATCAGTTGCGTAATTTCGGCCAAAACCAGATTATAATAATTATCACCTTCTCTTTGATTGTATTTTTTTTATATCTTGGCTACAACTG
Organism: Bacteroidales bacterium; assembly: GCA_015712185.1. Taxonomy (GTDB): domain Bacteria; phylum Bacteroidota; class Bacteroidia; order Bacteroidales; family VadinHA17; genus LD21. The sequence goes on along the minus strand of JADDYF010000427.1, from coordinate 1,801 downwards.
AACCTAAATACTAACTAATCCAATTAGCTTATGAAAAACCTTTTGATAATTTTGTTTTTTTTGGCATCAACGTCAGTTTTTGCACAAAGAATCACAATTACCGGGACAGTCACCGACGTGGGCGGAAGCCCTCTGTCAGGTACCACTGTCATGATTAAAGGAACAACTGTGGGGGCGATCACCGACGCCAGCGGGAAATACTCAGTAGATGTCAGCAGCCGTGATGTCACTCTTGTATTTTCATTTATCGGTTATGTCACCCAGGAAGTAGCTGTTCAAAACCGGGCCGTGGTTGATGTCATACTTGAAGCCGAAATCACCGGACTGGACGAAGTAGTTGTTATAGGTTATGGTACTCAAAAGAAGAGTGACATTACCGGAACTGTTGCTTCCCTTCCAAAGGAAAGACTTGAGATGGCTCCTAACCTGAATATTACTCAGGCTATCCAGGGTTCCGTTCCAGGTGTTATGATACAAACAAACAGTGCAGGTGCAAATCCTGACCAGGATATCATGATACGTGGAAGGAGTTCGATTTCTGCCGATAACTCACCACTCATTATTGTTGACGGTATACCCTACGGCGGAAGTATGTCAGACATCAATCCAAGAGATATCGGATCTGTCGAAATCCTTAAAGACGCTTCTGCAGCAGCCATTTATGGTTCGAGAGGTTCAAACGGTGTTATCCTGATAACTACAAAGGAGGGTGCCTCGGGAAAGACAGTATTTTCCTATGATGGAAAGTATGCCATCAGCCAGTTCGTCAAGAAATATGATTTTCTGAACGGCGACGAGTTCTGGGATTTTAAAAATACGAGAGATCCCGCATATGTATATCAGACAGAGATTGATAACCATGCCGCTGGTGTATCAACAGACTGGTTTGGTCTTGCATTGAGAAGAGGTCAGTCGCAGGAGCATAATGTTTCTGTTTCCGGAGGCTTCAGGGATACGAAATTCTATATAGGCGCCGGTCTGACTGATATCAGGGGAGTCGCGAGAGGCGACGATTTCAAACGTATTACAACCAGGTTAAACATTGAAACCAAACTGTTTGACTGGCTTGCTGTGGGAACAAGGACCCAGCTTAACTACGACGATGCCAGCGGACGGTCCGTGAGCTGGTATGGAGCAATGATTGCCAATCCCCTTGGAAAACCGTATGATGATAATGGCAATTACCTTATTTACCCGATTCCTGAAAATATAACCATAACTAATCCTTTGACTAATCTCGCATATGACGATCTTGATAAATCATACCAGATAATTACCAACAATTATCTGAATGTGGATGTGCCATTTATCAAGGGTATGACATACAGGCTGAATACAGGTGTCAGAACACGGTTCACCGATGCAGCAAGATACGGTGGAGTTAATACTTATAGTGGATACAGGAGCCAGGGAGAATCCAGTTCGAGCAACTCGGTCAGCAGCAACGTGGTTATTGAGAATATTTTGAATTACAACAAAACACTTGGCAATCATACAATCTTCCTGACGGGTTTGTACAGCTATGAAACAAGCACCAGTAAATCAAATTCTCTGAGTGCAGAGCAGTTTCCCAACGATTTCCTCTCCTGGTACGGAGTAGCCCAGGCAAGTATTGTATCTCCTTCCACTTCTTACAGTAATTCTGCATTGGTTTCACAGATGTTCCGTGCCAACTATTCCTTTAGCAGCAGGTATCTTGCAACATTTACAATCAGGAGGGATGGATATTCCGGATTCGGAGAAGATACCAAATGGGGTATCTTCCCGTCCTTTGCAGTGGGTTGGAATATCTCTAATGAGA
>JADDYF010000325.1 GCA_015712185.1 Bacteroidales bacterium | reverse complement strand
TGTAAACCCGCTGCTATTGGTTACTTCCGTGTTGGTGGTTGTCCAGTGCGTTGTACCGGTCTCCCTTAATTTTCCACTGGCAACACTCCCCCCGCCCAAATAGGATGTAAGGGTTGTCCATTCTTCATAGCCCGGTACATGCCATCCTGTTGGGCAAAGTTTACCTGTTTCCACTGTATACCAGTTATACAAGGCGCCATATGCATTTTTATATTTGGATGCATTGTTGAGATAATAGCAATAGCCCGGAGTTGAAAGATTTCCCCATTCTTCATCATTCAGGATAATGGGAATATCCGTACCATCGTTTAATTTAGAAGTCTTCAAATTTTCAGCCATCCATACCTGGCTGCCAATTTCAATGGTTTTGTAAGTATTCCCGACTATATCGGTAACAGAATAATACATCAAATCGGGATTAAACCGGATATCACCAACAACATTACCAGTTGTCGTAAATTCTATGACGTTACCGTAAATCCCATCACCAACAAAGGCGCGTACATAATAAGTGGTACCGGGAGTCAGGCGACCCAGCGTAATTGCAATGTTACAGTTATTAAGGCTGAAGTTGGGCCAATCATTTATCGCATTGCCGGAGAGCGTGGGTGTTATATTAATATTGCTCCAGCAAATACCGCGGGACATACCGTTACAGGAATTTGAAACAATATTTCCGGCACATAAAGCGGAGGTATCTGATATGTCAGAAACATAAGTAGTTACAGTTGGAATTTGTTCCGGCTCAGGTTCTTCATGTTTACAGCCGTATGTATTTATTATAAGCACCATTATTAATGTTGTCTGGTAGTTCCATATTTTGCTAATAGTATTCATTTTAATACCCTTAATAGTTATTAACAATATCATAAAGGTATGAAAATCAGAAAGTGATGTCAAGTGGAATTTGACAAACGGGACAAGTGAAAATGGACTGTGAAAGTAAACAACTACAGATTCATTTATTAAGGAGAAACGAATTGATGGATTCAATAATTGAATCTCTGCTTAAAAAAATCAAGGAAGTATGAGTGCCGCCTGGTATCTCTTTAATAGTTACATTTTTTAATTCTGACCTGATTCTGTTTATGTTACTTTGTCTCCAGGGATTGATTACATTTTCTTCCATGTTTTTGTAAATATTGACTGTCCCTTCATCTTTTCCGGGTGGATAGAAGAATGATTTGGTATAAATAGCCAGTACAGGACATTTAATTTTTTTATAATCACGGTGGTAACTCATTGCTGATTCAAGCAGCAATTTGGATACGTAGTCATTTGGGATAATCGTCACGCTGCCATCTGGGTTTATAAGAGTAGATGCTATTAAATTTGCCTCAAGAACAGGATTCCATTCAATATCTCCAAACCATAAATGATGATACCATTCCCTGTAAGCATCTATGGATTGTAAGACCAGACTATCAGGTTGGAGAAATTGATGAACCGTTTTATGAATAGTCCTGAATGCTTCGTCTGATAAGTCATAACCACTTTCAAAATAAATCAACCTGCTGGTTCTTTCAGGATACCTGGTGGCAAACTCCGTGATTTCATTTCCTGCCATAGACCACCCTAACAGATTTGCTTTTTTAATATTCAAACTGTCTAACAGAAGTTTCAAGTCCGCAACAAGTGTGGAATTGTCATAGAGCGAATCAGTTGCTTCGGATTTACCATGTCCCCGTTTGGAATAGGCAATTATTCTGAAATTTTTCTTCAGTGAATTGGCAATGCCTTCAAAAAGGTATGGAGAGTCGCCCCAGGCGTGTAAAAGAACCAAAGGCTGACCTGAACCACCCCAATCCAGATAATGCAGTTTAATCCTGTCGGTTTGGATGAATCCTTCCTTATATGTTGGGTTTGCTTCCATTGCAGGTTTCTTTTGAGTTGGATTGCATGAAATCAGCAATATTGTTAAACCTATAAGTATGATTTTCACACGCATTGACAGGTAAATTATAATTATGACTATCGGTAATCATGAATAAAGTTTCGTTGAGCAGTCATCCTGAGCGGAGCCGCCACTCTTATAAAACAATTGACGTTTTTAGTTAATAATTTTTAATTACGAATAGACGTTAATACAAGTAAATAGTATATTAATCTCCATATATCCTTTATTCGTCAAAAAGATCTTGTTTTCACTTCACTAAGTTCGTAATTTTAATTTGTTTACTTACCCAATCGGTTGTATTTGATTTATTAACATGGCTTTCTTTATTTCTCTGAGTATATACTGTTGATTTTTACCAGTTTTTCAACTACCGATTATCTGATCCGTTGGATTTCAGTTAATAAGGTATAATAAGTATTACAAAGTGTTTACAGAGCAAGATATTTCAGCATCAATTCCAGTTTACATGATGGTTAAATTTAATTACCGTTGGAGACGACTAGGGACCCTGGAAACAACAAACATGAACCTGCAGTTAAAAATCCATTAACTGTTCGGCACAAAACGTATTAACAAAATATGCGCAAACCGGCGTAGTAAATACAACTCCATTCC
>JADDYF010000360.1 GCA_015712185.1 Bacteroidales bacterium | reverse complement strand
CAACGAATATCCAAGCATCAGTCCAAGGAAACCAGTGATATACCATTTATTTGCCCAGATATGATACCATGCACTTGAAGTATCTCCTTCAGCAGGTTTGCCCCAGTTTGCAAAAACAAGTATCAGAACCAGTGTAAAGAAGTGGAATACCGTCTGCCACATAGGTCGTTTCTCCGGAGGTGCGGTGATATTCATCTGTTCCTCTTTTTTGGCTTTTTCTTCTTTGCGGTAAATAAAAGCCATTGAAAGTCCGATTAATACACTGAATAAAACGGCGCCAATTGTTCTTGCAACTCCCATTTCAAAGCCTAAAATGCGTGCTGTCAGAATGATTGCAAGGATATTGATTGCAGGTCCTGAGTAAAGAAAAGCAATTGCCGGGCCAAGACCTGCACCGCGTTTGTGAATACTTGAGAATAAAGGGAGTACAGTACATGAACATACAGCCAGAATAGTACCCGAAACTGCAGCAACAGTATAGGCAATCCATTTTTTTGCCTGAGCACCAAAATACTTCAGTACTGAAGCCTGGCTTACGAAGACTGAAATCACCCCTGCGATAAAAAATGCAGGGAGAAGACATAATATAAAATGTTCACGTGCATACCATTTTACAAGATCCAATGACGCTGCTATTGCTGTATTAAATCGGGCACTTTCTATCGGAAGAAAGAAAGCAAATGCAAACCCTGCTGTTATCCATGCAAGTATTTTAAATTCTTTTTTGAGTTCCATTGGTTAATTTGAGAATTTGAGTTTAATCTATGAGATTCCTCATTTCGCTACGCTTCATTCGGAATGACAGTTTTTGGGAGTAGGATTGTGAGGCTGTCTTCAAAAGTATCTGCTTTAGGTCCATCTTCCTTTGTGCTCTTCGTGTTTACCTTTGTTAATCACTTCTGTTATGTCACTCCGAGCGAAGCGAGGAATCTTTATCTATTTATTCTTATTATAAATTTGTAAAAAATTACATATACACTCTGATTATATAATATATTCCGACCGCAATAAATAAAACAGCAATAATACGTCTGAACCAGACCTCAAATGAATTGATCTTGTTATAGATATTTCCTATCCCTGATACCGAATAAGCCAGAATCCAGGCAATTATTATTACGGGAATACCGGTGGCAACAGCAAATACGACAGGAAGATAAAGTCCTGACGGACTCACCACCGTCATCGGTATAAGCATTCCGAAATATAAAACACCACTATAAGGGCAGAACGCAAGTGCAAAAATCAATCCAAGCACTACTGCATCTAAATAATTCCACTTCGCTTTTCTCTCCATTCCTGAAGTAATTCTTCTGAATCCCGGAAACTTTACCTTAATAAAATCGAGCATTAACAGACCAATAATAATAAGCAGAGGGCCGATGAATTTTTCACCGTACCTCTGAAAGAAACCAGAGAATTTTAGCTGATCTACACCCAGAAATATTATCAAAGCCAGTGCAGTGTATGTAATTGCTCTGCCAAGTGTATAGAACAGACCATTATAGAAGACCCTGTTCCGGTTTTCTATGTCTTTGCTTATAAAACCTATCGCAGTGATATTTGTAGCGAGGGGACAGGGACTTATGGCGGTCATTAAACCTAGCAGCAATGCTGTCAGCCACGGCATTGTGCTGTTATCTAAAAGGTCTGTGAGAAATTCCATTCAGTTATTTGATCAGCAAACCATCAACTTTTTCGTTGATAATCTCTTTGAATTTCTCTGGTTTGGCTACAGCATACATGAATCCTTCGTTAGTCAGATTGACTTTCTGATCACCCTTTACTAACAACAGGGTCTGGCCTGAAACACCAAGTTTTTCAGCAAGTGGTTTACCTGAAGCCTCTTCGAGATTGACGGATTGAAATGTGATCAGTCCTTGTTTGACCTGGTTAGGATAAAGGACTTCGAGATTCTCTTTAGCTTCAGCCTCAATGGTTCTGCAGGTAACACATCTTGCAGTGAAATGGAAGTAGTAGGCTTCAATTTTATCAGAATTGTTATCAGAGGCGTTAACCTCTTTTTTGGGAGATTGGTCATTACATGATAAAAAAGGGATCAATAATGCTATTCCTAAAAGTAATCTGATAGTTTTCATATAATATTGATTTGTTGATTTTTAATGAGTATTTCTTTTACCTGATTCACAGTTGGTACTTGTCCGCTGAGTACTACTTTCTCGTTTATAACAAGAACCGGTGTATGCATTACATGGTATTCCATTATCTTAACGATATCTTCAACTTTTTCTATCGTTGCTGTAATACCTGATTCTGAAACTGCTTCCCGTGTCACTTTTTCAAGTGTTTTGCATTTAGGACACCCGGGGCCTAAGATTTTTATATCCATTGTCTGTTTCTTATAAATGAATAAACTAAATGGTGATATAAAATTATTTATGAATAAGAGATTCTGGTTCTATGCAGGAAAAATTTAGCGAATTAGTGTAGTTAAGAAAGTCATCAAGTAATTTCTTAGCTTTCTCCCAATTTTCTCTGTTAATACAGTATTTTATAAATGGGGGATTAATTTCTCCCTGTATCAATCCAGCATATTTCAGTTCTTTTAAATGCTGTGAAAGCGTGGAGCGACCCACGGGGATTTCTTCAACCAGATCCCCACTGTAGCAACATGAGTTCATCTTGGAAAGCTTTTGCAGAATATATACTCTCACCGGATGACTCAGCGCTTTAGAAATTCTGGCAATCTCCTGTACTTCCTGAGTGAATTCCAATTTGCCTGACATTATTATTTAACTTTTTATTTTGATGTTTCGCAAATATACGAAATGTTTCTATATTTGTTGCATCAATTCTGACAAAATAAATCTTATTAAAGGATATGAAGATTCTGATTCTCTGTACAGGAAACAGTTGCAGAAGCCAGATGGCACAAGGTTTTCTGCAGTCATATGATAAAGCTATTGAGGTTCATTCTGCAGGAACATTTCCTGCAGAAAGAATCAATTCAAAGGCGGTCGAAGTAATGGCAGAGGCAGGGATTGATATAAGTAAGAATTCACCGAAATCAGTGGATGAATTCCTCAATGATCAATGGGATTATGTAATCACAGTGTGCGATGCTGCAAATGAAACTTGTCCTGTATTCTTTGGAAAAGTGAAGCATCGTTTGCATATCGGATTTACGGATCCGTCAAAAATCACTGGATCGGAAGAATTCATTATGAGTGAATTTCGCAGAATAAGGGATGAAATTGAGGAAGAATTTTATAAGTTTTATAATACAAATCTAAAAAACAAATAAACTGATATCAATGAAAGACGCTAAAGAAATAGTAAAAGAAAAATATGGGAAAATTGCGGAACAAAGCAATTCCGGGCAGTCATCATGCTGTAGTTCCTCATGCTGCGGACCGCAGGTGGATTATACTGTCTTCAGTGAAAACTATGAAACCAAAGAAGGTTATAATCCTGATGCTGACCTGAACCTTGGATGCGGAATACCAACAGACTTTGCAGGTATTAAACCGGGTGACCATGTGCTTGATCTTGGCAGCGGTGCAGGGAATGATTGTTTCGTGGCCAGGGCAATTACCGGAGAAAATGGGAAAATTATTGGCCTTGATATGACCGAACAAATGATCAGCAAGGCTAAGGAAAACTGCTCAAAACTGAACTTTAAAAATGTCGAATTCGTGCTTGGAGACATTGAGGAAATGCCATTTGATGATAAACAGTTTGATGTCGTCATTTCAAACTGTGTTTTAAACCTTGTGCCTGATAAGTCAAAAGCATTCAGTGAAATTTTCAGAGTTCTCAAAACAGGAGGACATTTTTGTGTTTCGGATGTGGTAATCAAAGGCGCCCTGTCTGATAAAATGAAAAAGGATGCAGAGATGTATGCGGGATGCGTTTCCGGAGCAAGTGAAATGACTGAATACCTGAAGATAATTGAGAATTCAGGATTCCTCAATGTGAAAGTTCATAAACAAAAAGAAATAAAACTCCCGGATTCGTTATTGTCTGAATATAATGATGTAAATGAATTAAAGTCATTTCATGCTGGAGATACTGGAATCTTTAGTATAACAGTATCAGCAGAAAGACCTGATAGCTGCAGTTGTGGTGGTATTTGCTGACCTAATATAAACTTGTAATGGGAACAACAAAACAACTTTCATTTTTCGACCGCTATCTTACTTTGTGGATTTTTCTGGTAATGTTTGCAGGTGTCATTATTGGTTATTTTTTGCCAGGTATTTCAGGATTCTGGAACTCTTTAAGTTCGGGAACAACAAATATTCCTATTGCTGTTGGCCTAATCCTTATGATGTATCCACCTCTTGCAAAAGTGAGGTATGAAAAGCTTCCGCTGGTCTTCAAAAACCTCAAGCTATTAGGCTTGTCATTATCCATGAACTGGATTATTGGTCCAATTGTAATGTTCTTACTTGCTATCCTGTTTCTCCATAATCATCCTGGACTTATGGTTGGAGTTATCCTTGTAGGTCTTGCACGTTGCATTGCAATGGTACTTGTCTGGAATGACCTGGCAAAAGGGGATACTGAATTAGCTGCAGGATTAGTTGCTTTTAATGCCCTGTTCCAGGTGTTTCTCTACTCGGTATATGCATATATTTTTATAACAATTCTCCCTCCATTATTTGGATTAAGCGGTTCTGTTGTAGAGGTATCCATCTCTGAGATTGCAGTTACAGTCCTGATCTACCTTGGTATACCTTTCTTTGCCGGATTAATTACAAATACAATTTTAAGAAAAGTAAAGAATGATGAATGGTATTATGGCAAGTTCATCCCAAAAGTATCATGGCTAACTCCAATAGCTCTCTTGTTTACAATATTTGTGATGTTCTCGCTTAAGGGTGAAAACATTATAAAGTTACCAATAGATGTCCTCAGGGTAGCTATTCCCTATACAATATATTTCGCAGTAATGTTTTTCTCAACATTTTTTATTGCCAAATGGATGGGGCATGGGTATGAAAAAACAACTACAATGGCATTCACAGCTGGAAGCAATGATTTTGAACTTGCTATTGCTGTGGCTGTAGCTGTATTTGGTATAAATTCTCAGGCAGCATTTGCAACAGTGATCGGACCGCTGGTTGAAGTACCGGTACTTATCATGCTTGTAAATGTCGCACTCAGATTCAAAAGGAAATTTGCGCAAAGCTAAGTCCATTAAGCTTTAGTTACAAGTTATTACACATTACTGTCAAAATTCCAGATACTTCCCTTCCGCTTAATATGGTGTGTCAGAATTTCTCAAACGCACCTAATCCAAACAGAGCAAAATCATATTTCACAGGATCTTGTTTATCAAGGGAGCGAAGGAAATTATCAAGCTCCGCGACTGCCTTTGAGTCATTCTGCTTACGCTCTAACATCCCAAGTTTTCTTGCCACGTTGCCGGAGTGAACATCGAGGGGACAGGAAAGTTTGGATGGCGGAATAGATTTCCATAGACCGAAATCCACTCCTTTGTTGTCATTCCTTATCATCCACCGCAAGTACATATTTAATTTTTTTGCTGCCGAACCCCTGAAAGGATCAGAAATATGCCTCTCCGTTTGTTTTTCATGAGCAAGTTCAAAGAATATCTTGCGGAACTTATGGATTGCAGGCTGAAGTGAATCTGAAGTCTGATTGGTCATGAAGATGGTTTCAAGGCCACCCCTGTGCCTGTAAATATTCTGCAAGGCCTTTAGAAAATAGATTAAATCGATTGAATTGAACGTTCTGTGGACAAAACATTTGATCATTTCCATTTCGTCATTACCTGAATTCATAATGAATTCGTATGGCGAATGATCAAGCAGTTCCATCATCCGGTTTGCATTTCTTAGAATCATCTTCCTGTTTCCCCATGAGATTGTAGCTGCAAGAAACCCGGCAATTTCTATATCCTGTTTTTTTTTATATTGATGTGGAATACTGATTGGATCAGATTCGATGAAAGAAGGCCGGTTATAAAGTTCAACCTTTTCATCAAGAAACTCCTTCAGCTCATGCTTTTTTAACTTCATTTCCTGAATTTAGGCATTATAAAAATAAGGAAATCCGGGTAATAATCATGCTGCCAATTATCCGTTGAAATTTGTATTTAAGGTGGATAGCCGGAAAAGACAATAAAGATGTTGATTAAATATGTATTCCTGCCTTTTTTTGATCCGCAATAATCATTGTCTTGTCTTTTTCCCGAATGATATAACAGTTCGATTATTTTTTTTACTAAATTTATTAGGTACTTAACAAAGAAAGGAGTGTCGGAATGAAACGAAGTAAGATGTTTATTCGTGTAATTGTCTTATTAGTTTGCATATCGGATATCAATGCGCAGGACTGGCCTCAGTATCTTGGACCAAACAGAAATGGCGTATCACCGCAGAAAGGTATTTTACGCTCCTGGCCTGAAAAAGGGCCGCAGGTTCTTTGGACTGTTAATGTAGGCGTCGGATTTGGCGGACCTGTTATCAAAGAGGGTAAGGTCTATTTGCTTGACAGAGATGACAAGGTCGGCGATAAGCTGAGGTGTTTTGACCTGGCCAGCGGAAAAGAAATCTGGAATTTTGGTTATGACGCTCCGGGATCTGTAATGTTTCCCGGCTCTCGAAGCGTACCTGCTTTAGATGGCAGCCGGATCTATACCTGCGGTCCATACGGAAACCTGTATTGTATCGACATCAATACACACAAGCCCGTCTGGAACAAAAACATTTGGACTGATTTCGGTGGCGGCCAGATCCCGAGATGGGCAATTACACAGTGTCCTTTGGTTTACGGCGATCTGCTTATCGTGGCTTCACAGGCTCCCAGGGCAGGAGTTGTAGCTTATGAAAAGCTTACCGGCAAAGTTAAATGGGCTACACCATCCCTTGGTCCGGTTGGATATGTCAGCCCGTCAATCGTCAGAGTTGCGGGGGAGAGCAATATTGTTATGATAACTGCATCAGCTGGTCGCGGGGAAACTGCTAAAGGTGGCAAAGTTGTTGGAATTGACCCGCTTACAGGGAAGAAACTGTGGGAATATATTAACTGGCAATGCAGTATCCCGGTCCCCTGTGCGGTTGATGCCACTGGAGGCAAGGTGTTGATCACAGGCGGATACCAGGCGGGTGCAGCAATGATAAGGATTGAAAAGAAGGCAGATGGCAGCTTCGGAGTTAAAGAACTTTATAAAAATCCTGATTTCGGTGCACATACACAGCCTCCGGTTATGTATAACGGTCATTTTTATGCCCAATATTCGACCAACGAGAGAAAAGACGGGATGGTTTGTATGAGTGTTGACGGCAAGGTAAAATGGAAGACCGGGAGGTTCCCGTTATTTGACAAGGGTGGTTCGGTGCTTGCCGATGGTTTGCTGCTCTGCACCGACGGAAGAAGTACATTGTACCTCATTGAACCTGATCCTTCAGGCTTTAAGCCGATTGCTTCAGCAGAATTGCTTAGGGAAGGAGGAACAGGATCAGAGAATGATCAACTGGCTTCAAAAGTCGGAGGTTTAACCCAGAACTGGGCGGCGCTGGCGCTTGCCGACGGCAAGCTCCTGATAAGGGATCAAAGCCGGTTGTTATGTGTCAAAGTTGCACGGTGATTCATCCTTCGTTCAGGATAAGCCCGTCTTTTATCTGAAGTATACGGTCCGACATACTGGCTAGCTGCCTGTCGTGAGTTACTATGATGATTGTCTGCCCGAAGGTGTCGCGGAGCCTGAAGAAAAGCTTATGAAGCTCATTTTTGTTCTCAGAATCGAGATTACCGGAAGGTTCATCAGCAAGGATCACAGAAGGATTATTGATGAGGGCACGTGCAACAGCCACACGCTGCTGCTCTCCCCCGCTGAGCTCTGAGGGTTTATGCTCCAGCCTGTTGGTCAGGCTGAGAAAACCGAGAAGCTCAGCTGCCTTTGCCTCAGCCTCCGCCTTGGTTCTGCCTGCAATAAATGCCGGTATGCATACATTTTCCAGCGCTGTGAATTCAGGAAGCAGCTGGTGGAACTGAAAAACGAATCCTATATTTGTATTACGGAAGGCAGCCAGCGATTTGCCCTTTATGCGGCCAACATCTGTGCCGTTGAAGAATATTGAACCGCTGTCAGGTTTATCCAGAGTTCCTATAATCTGCAGAAGGGTGGTCTTTCCTGCTCCGCTGGCTCCGACTATTGATACAACTTCACTATCCCTCACCTCAATATCAATACCCTTAAGTACTTTAAGATCTCCGAATGCTTTTGTTATTCCTTCAGTTCTTACCATGACATTAAATAAAAAACAGACTGCCTCCCGGTTTATGCCAGTGATTGACGAATTAATAAAAATAAGGAAGACATATCCTAGTCAGTGTAATCGTAGCTGTAGGGATTTGCGGCATCATCAGCCTCTTTTTTCAGATTGTCTGCAGCCTCACTGACATCTTTCTGAATTGGATCATTTGCCTCGCCGTCATCTTTCTGAATAGAATCCGATACTTCGTTAACGTCATTCCGGATGGTATCTGTAACTTCATTGATGTCCTGTTTCAGGTTTTCTGCAACCTCATTGGCATCCTTCTGTATGTTCTCAGACAGATCTGTGACATCATGCTTGATTGTTTCAGTAACATCATTTATATCTTTCCTCAGATCCTCGGTGCTTGATTCGAATTCTCTCCGTATATCATCGGTGGCTTTCCTGAAATCACGCATACCTTTTGCAAGTCCTTTTGCTATGCCGGGCAGTTTGTCGGCACCGAACAGAAGCAGGGCGACAACTATAATAACGAATATTTCCGGTCCGCTCATAAATTCACAGGAATGAGTATTTTTCCAGAATGTAAAGTTAGAAAAGTTTAGCGAAAATCGTAAAAGTCAAGCTCCGTCATAGAAATCTTTGTGGTTAAACATAAATCATCTAACCACAGAGGCCCGGGGAAGGAAGGCTCAGGTCTTGATTCCCGTCTTGCGTGTTGTGTCATACACTATTGAGCTGGCAACGAAAATTGAAGAGTATGTCCCGACAATAATACCGATGATCATCGCAAAGAGAAATCCTCTTATCGTTGCTCCTCCGAAGAAGAACATCACAATAAGAACCAGTATCGAAGTGACCCCGGTATTCATCGTGCGGCTCAGGGTATCATTCATTGCCATGTTTATTACTTCGTTGACAGGACGTTTCCGGTGAAGAGGAATGAATTCCCTCAGTCTGTCGAACACAACCACGGTATCATTGACTGAATAACCAATTACTGTAAGAATAGCGGCTATGAATGCCTGGTCAATTTCCATTGTGAATGGCAGTATACCCCACAGTAATGAATAAACACCTATTACTATAGTAGTATCATGAGCCAGTGCGACCAATGCACCAAGTCCGTACTGCCAGTTTTTGAATCTCATGAATATATACAAGAACATGATGATAAGCGAAACAGCTACTGCCCAGATTGCTTTACGCGTGATATCGCTGGCGATTGTTGGTCCAACTGTTTCAGAACTCACCCTGTAATCGGAAAGAAACTGCTCCCTTGTAACATTCGGACCTGCCATGCTTCTGAGTCCTTCATAAAGCGCAGTCTCAACTTCATTGTCCACACCTGTTTCGTTGATCCTGTATTTGGTTGTTATCCTTACCTGATTTTCGCTGCCAAATGTTACGACCTGGGGTGTCTCACCAAATACTGTTGTAAGGTTTTGAGCTACATCAGCGGTTCTGACTGGCTCCTCAAATCTTATTACGTATGTGCGGCCACCCGTAAAATCGATTCCCGGATTCAGACCCCTGATGATCAGTGATATGATGCCGATTACAGTTATAGCGATGGAGACACCATAGAATATCCTTCTCTTTCCGATAAAGTCAATATGCGTGTTTTTCAATATGTTGGCAGTCAGCTTAATGGAGAAAGAAAGTTTTGCATTCCTCTTAAGCAATGCTTCATAGATCAACCGTGTAATATAAATTGCACAGAACAACGATGTGAAAATTCCTATTACCAGTGTTGTTGCGAAACCTTTGATCGGACCTGTACCGAAGACATAGAGGACAATCCCTGTCAGAAGAGTTGTGATATTGGAGTCGAGGATGGCAGAAAGGGCTCCTTTATAACCATCCGAAACTGCCAGCTTTATTCCCTTGCCTGCCCGGAGTTCCTCCCGGATCCTCTCATAGATCAGCACATTCGCGTCGACCGACATACCCATTGTAAGTACGATACCGGCAATACCGGGAAGAGTCAGGACCGTACCAAGGGACGCCAGTACCCCCATGATAAGAAAGACGTTCCCGAATAATGCAACGTCAGCAATTGATCCGGCGCTTCTGCTGTAATAGAATACCATATAGAGCAGAACGATAAAGAAGGATATTACAAAAGATATCATGCCGGCATTTATCGACTCTTTCCCAAGCGTGGGCCCTATGATGGTATCGGAGATTATCCTGGCCGGTGCCGGCAGTTTTCCTGATTTAAGGATGTTGGCGAGGTCGTCGGCTTCCTCGATGGTGAAATCACCGGTAATCTCGGTATTACCTCCGGTTATCTCCTGCACCACGCGCGGATAGGAACGAACATATCCATCAAGGACAACTGCAATACAGCGGTCAACATTCTCGCGTGTCAGCCTTGCCCAGGTTTTTGCACCCTCAGCATTCATTGTCATGTTTACTTCAACTTCTGAGCCTGTGATACCTGATGAGGGGCGCGCTGCTGTGATAACATCGCCGCTAAGGGGCGGGCGACCGTCGCGGGTTGTGATTTTTATTGCGTGGAGCTCAAACAAGGTTTGTGTCGGATCGTATCTATATGGTTTCTGGCTCCACAGGAATTTGACGTCGCGCGGGAACAGTGATTTTATCTGATTCATTTTCAGATAGCTGTTCACTTTTGCAGTATCTTTTCCAAGAGCCAGACCCACCATGCTTGAAGGCAATGGTTCCCCCTGTGCGGTAACCCGCGGATTTAAAATACCGAACAGAGGATTCTGTATGGCAAATTCCTCACGCGTTGCCGCAGTTGCAGGCTGTGCTGTATCCTGCCCTATCAGGTCGATCAAAGACTGATCTCCTTTTTTAGTTGTATCAATAGTAGCCGTAACTGATGTACCGGTAAGTGAAGAAGTATCTGTTTTTTGTGTATTGATATCTATCTCCTTTAAAAGATCATTGGCAGCAGAAAGGAAACCTATTATCTCCCCGTTTTCATAAGTTTCCCAGAACTCAAGATTTGCTGTACCCTGGAGGAGCTCGCGGACTCTTTGCTCATCTGTCTGGCCTGGAAGTTCAATCAGTATCCTGCCCTTGGTAGCAAGCTGGGTAATATTTGGCTGCACAACTCCGAATTTGTCGATCCTGGAACGAAGAATATTGAAAGCATTTTCAATGGCATCTGAGACTTCATTATCAAGAACCTCAAGCACTTCTTCATTTGTAGAATTGAAATTGACCTGGTCCCTGAGGTCGACAGTATTGAATACAGCTGCAAGTTTGGCGTTGGGATCTATTTCCTGGAATGCCCTGCCGAATAAAGTCAGATAGTCCAACTGACTTTGTTTCTGCTGGAGTTCCCTGGCACGGGTAATAGCTGTCTGAAATGTTTTATCAGTACTGTATCCCGACAGAGCTTTAAGGATATCTTCAACGGATATCTCCATGATAACATTCATCCCTCCTTTAAGGTCGAGGCCAAGATTAAGCTCTTTCTTCTGAACCTCCTTAAAACTGTAACCAAGAAAGCTCCATTCATCTTCAGTCAGTGTTGCAATTGAATCGAGATATTGATTTTGCTTAACCAGGTCGCCCTTGGCATATTCGCGGGCATCTTTTCTGACTTTGGATGTTGCACCTGTAAATGAAAGCTGATAAATTGACACCAGCGCCAATGCAATTGCCAGAATGGTAATAGCTAATTTATTCTGCATCTGTGTTTAATTTGTAATGATCCGTATTTTCCTGATTCTGCTTTGTTGAGGCGCAAATATATTAATTTTTTACTAATAAACAGCAGGCATGCTGCCGTGTAAAAAACAGCAGAGACGTTGACAGGCAACGTCTCTGCATAAAAAACCAATTATCATGTTTAATCGAGCAGCTTTTCGTATTCTGTTTCCAGTGGCTTTCTGTTAACGAAGTCATACAATGCAAGTGACCGCATATTGAAATAATAATTCCAGTAGTTCTGAAGAGCCGAGACAAATGCTCTCCTGTTCTGGTCTTTTTTTGTATCTGCGTTGTTGAGTTCAAGGATAGCAATCTTGCCGATGAGGAATCTTTGCTTTGTCACTTCATACATTCTCATTGCCACTGTATCGGATTTTGCAGCTATTGCCACCTGTTCAGCCTGGAG
The DNA here is from genome assembly GCA_015712185.1 of Bacteroidales bacterium. Taxonomy (GTDB): domain Bacteria; phylum Bacteroidota; class Bacteroidia; order Bacteroidales; family VadinHA17; genus LD21. The sequence goes on along the minus strand of JADDYF010000360.1, from coordinate 9,603 downwards.
GTTGAACTGTGCAACATCGAGAGCAAGGTTCTGATCAAAATCAGTGTATGCCTGAGCTGTCTGCACCTGTGCCAGTTCGAGGTTTGACACAGCCATTTTATATCTTCCGCGTCCGAGGCCCCAGTCAAGGATAGGTATTGTTAATCCGACTCTCACGCCCTGTGATCTGTTTGATTCCTGATAAGCGAGTTTAAAACTCGGGTCCTGGTCGCGCAATCCGTATGATGCTATAAGGTCAGCATTCAATCCTTTGTCTGCTTTCGCCTGGGCAACATTACTCTCGGCGGTAAGCAGGGTCAGCTGGTAATTAAGGAGCTGGGGATTGTTGGCATGTGCAAGATCAAGCACTTCCTGTGCATCAAGCTGCAGATCAGGAACTTCAGACGGGACAATAAGTTCGAGTCTCACATTCTCATTAAATCCAAGGAAGGATCTTAAACGGATCTCCCTGTCGCGAAGGTTCATTTCAGCTTCCTTCCTTGCTGTTTCAGTGTTAAGCCATGAGAGCTGCAATTCGAGCAGCTCATTCTCTGCAATAGTACCCAGCGTGTACCTTCCCTGTGCAATCTCGTACAGTGTATCGGCATTTGCAAAGTTCATTTCGGCTATCTGCTTGTTGATCTGAGCAAGAGCAAGAGAAAAGAACCGCATAACTGCCTCTGTATGAACAGCCTCAATATTTGAAAGATACGTCTGTTTGGCTGCAGCATATTTCAGAGGTTCGGTCTTCTTCTGCCATCTCAATGAATTATATCTGAAGAGAGGCTGTACGAGTCTTATGCTTAAAGGTGTAGTAATATACTTCTGTGTTTCTCTCTCAAAATCATTTTCAATCGTAAGATTTGAATTCAGGGAGATTGAAGCTCCTGTAAATCCTATATTCTGGGAAAGTGACAGCATTGCCAGGTTCTGAAGAACATTGGTCACGACATAATCCCATTCTCCCTTCACCGAGTTCCAGACCCTTGTATAAGAGTTACTATAATCAGGGGTAGTGCCCTGAAATGTCAGTGATGGCCTGTATTCTGCAACGAATGTCCTGTACTGCCAGTAGCTGGCCCGGAATCTGTTTCGGGCCATAAGAGCGTTAGGCGATTGTGTTTCTGACAGTTGAATTACATCTTCCAGTGTAAGCTGCTTAATCTCCTGCGCTTCAGTTTTTACAAGCGGAAACAGGAATCCCGCTATGAATGGTAGTAATATAAGTTTCTTCATGATTTATATATTATTCATATCTTAAGGATTCTATAGGATCCTTTTCAGATGCTCTCTTGGCAGGAGAATATCCGAATATAACTCCGACGGCGGCGGATACGCCAAAGGCAATAAACACCGAAAAGAATGATACGATAGTCATAATACCCGCTATCTGCTCTATCAGTTTTGCCATTATGACACCAAGGAACACTCCGATAAAACCGCCTGTTACGCTGATAAGGACTGCTTCGGACAGGAACTGAACAACTATATCCATTTTCTTTGCACCGATTGCCATTCTGGTACCGATCTCCTTAATTCTTTCCATTACAGAGGCAAACATGATATTCATGATCCCTATACCACCCACTATCAGTGAGATACTGGCAATAGCGCCAAGCACTATATTAAAAATGTCCTTTGTCCGCTGCTGTTGCTTTAGAAGCAGTTCGGGAACTGTTATTTCAAAGTCTTTTACACCAGTATGACGGCGTGTCAGCATACGGCTCAGGATCTCCGTGGATGGATTCAACTGTTCCGTTTCGTTTACCTGGACTACAATCCTGTCGAGCTGGTTATAATTTGTTTCAACATCAGTGTTGGCATCAGAACTGCTGACAACAACTCTTGCCATCCCTCCGGGTCCACCCGGACCACCTCCAAATACCATAATATTGGAAGATGCTTCTGAAACCATCTTAGTGTTGACAAGAGCCCTGTTCTGAAATCTCAGGAGCATTGTCTGAATGGGAATATAAATATTGTCATTATAAACGTTTACACCCTTCTCCTCAAAACCCGTAAGGCTGACAGTTGTTTTCTGCAGAACGCCGATTACTTTAAGCCAGATACCGTTGAATTTGATATACTGTCCGATAGGATCTACCTTGCTGAAGAATTTTGCCCTGATATTGGCGCCGATTATACAAACCTGTATCCCATTCTCCTCCTGGTAGTTATTGAAAATTGCACCTGAAACAAGCGGCAGGTTATACAGGTAAAAGTAATCATTTGAAACTCCGACAAGCTTTGCTGTATATTTTACTCCGTTCAGCATAGCGATTGAGTTGAATGAAATTTCGGGACTTATCCTCTTTACTGAAGGGAGTGTTTCGTGGATTGCGTCAACGTCAAGCATATTCAGCCCCCTTGAGAATTTCTTTTGTTCCTTTTCGCCCTCTTCTGACGAAGAGGATTTGTCAGGTATAATGGGATTGATCAGAATATTGTTCACTCCGACCATTTTCATCTGTTCCATTATCTCCTGCTTAGCACCTTTACCAATGGCAAGCATCGCTATAACTGCTGCAACCCCGAAAATAATCCCAAGGGCAGTAAGCATGGATTTCAGCTTATTAGAGACTATCGACTCAACAGCAATTTCTATATCGTGGAAATATCTGAAAATAAACTTGAACATAATATTTGCTGATTAAGGATTACCTGTTAATTGTGGTCTGCTGATTTTGACGGGTTTGATTTCCCTGCTGGGATGCACCATCCTGATTGAGATTACGCCGTCTTGCGGATGTATCTCTGACTCCACCCGGCTGGCCACCCTGCTGACTGTTACGCAACTGCATGAATCTGCGCATTGCTGCAGTATCCCTCACTCTGCCCTGTCCACCCTGACCTGGCTGCATGTTCCCTCTCATATTCTGGAACTGCTGCATCATTTCAGGAGAAATGTCCATCGGTCCGCCAAAACCACCTCTTCGTTCAGCAGCTCTTGCAGCTTCTTCTTTAGCCCGGCGTTCCTCTTCCTTCCTTACTCTCTCCTTTTCCTTAATGACCGGAATCAGCTCCTGACCCAGTAATTTGGTGAATTTCTCAGGTTCTTCCGGTGTGCTGAGATACATTAATGTTCCCGGTTCAAGACCTTGTTCAATAACAACATTATTCTCATTTGATTCTCCGAGAACAACCACCTGTCTTTCACCGCTCTTAAGGTATACAAAAGGAATGCTGTCAGGTCCGGTCTGGACACACTCAAGAGGAATATACGTAACATCCTGAACAGTTTTGGTGACAATCTTGTTCCCTGTTGTCATAGAGGGTCGTAGTTTTGGACTGGATCCATTAACCTTGATTACGACCTCAAAAACTTTAGCATCTGCATTTGGAAGTTGTTCTCCTATATTTGCGACACTTGTAACTGCTCCTGTATATCTGTCTTCAGGGAATGCATCAACAAGAATTTCAACATTCTGCCCGGTTTTTACCTTACTTACATCTATTTCGTTCACATAGGTTTTTGAAATCATGGTCGAAAGATCCGGCAATGTTGCAACGACATTATCCCATGGGTTAATTGAAGAGCCAACCTTTCTTTTGGATCCTGATCTGTCCCTTTTATAAATAACCATCCCGTCTGCGGGAGCTGAAATAATAAATTTTGAAAGTAAATCCTGCAGATCCTGCACCCTCTGACGCTGTTCGACCAGGTTATTCTTAATGGTCTTCATGTCGGATTTAGCCTGCTCGACGCGAAGACCATAGCTTTTAATTGCCTGTTCGAGCGAACGCTGGGCTTTGTCGACGGCTATCTCAGCCTGTCTTTGTGTTGTCGGAGGTTCATACTTCGACTGCTGAAGTGTGATCTCTGCTTCTTCCTTAGTAAAAGCGAGATTCTTTATGTTATCCCTTAAGTTGCTCAGAGTAACTGCCGTATCAAGGATCTTTACCTCAAGGTTGGTTTCAAATGTTGTAAGCCTTTCAAGCTCATCCTTGAGGGTGTTGTCAAAGGATGTCCGGTCGAGTGTTGCTATATAATCGCCTGCTTTTACCTCTGTTCCTTCAGGTACTAAATCCTGTATTTTAATATCCATTACCCTGATGCCCCTGCTCTGTGTAAATTCAGGACCCCTGATATCGGTCGAGTTCTCAGCCTGGAGTTCACCAGTTGTGGTAACAACAATATCAAACTGGCCTTTCCTGGCTTCGACATAAAGATTTGCTATATCTTTCTTTGCATTCACCCTGCCAACCATTATCAGTATTATAATGATTGCAAGGACTGCCACGACTGCTGTGATAATAATTGATTTTTTCATTTTATATTTAACTTAATGATATGTTTAAAAAATCAGCCACAAAAGTATTAAAAAGCGTATTGTGCCTCAATTCAATTAACAATATTTAACATCAATGGTTTTTTGCCTTTACCTAACTAAAGACACCTTTATGTTCCTTTTTATTCCGGAGCATGAAAAAAAACAGGATTTTTTTAGACTTTTTTAACAATTGAAATTACGCTATCAGCCAGATCTTCAGCTACCTGGGCAGTTATGCCCTCGGCATAGATACGTATCACAGGTTCTGTATTGGATTTACGTATCTGGATCCATCCTTCAGGAAAGTCGATTCTCATTCCATCCCTTTCATCAATTTCCATGTCAAAATATTTATTCCTCACTTCAGCCAGAACGTCGCTGAAATCAGTCCCCGGAGCAAGGGTCAGCTTCTTTTTTGCAATAACATAATCGGGATATGTTCTGCGGAGAGCAGAGCACTTCATCCGGCTTTTTGCGAGATGTGTTAGGAAAAGAGCTATTCCTGCCAGGGCGTCCCGTCCGTAATGAATTCCGGGATAAATTACACCGCCATTCCCTTCACCTCCGATAACAGCATTTCTTTTCTTCATCTCCTCAACCACATTAACTTCTCCGACCGCTGCGGCAAAATATTTACAACCGTATTTTTCTGTAACATCCTTCAGCGCCCTTGTTGAGGACAAATTCGATACTGTATTTCCCGGAGTGCGTTTAAGTATATAATCAGAAACGGCAACCAGTGTGTATTCCTCACCGAACATCGTCCCGTCCTCACATATTATAGCCAGGCGATCCACATCAGGATCCACTACAAATCCCAGGTCAGCCTTTTCCCTTAAGACACATTCCGAAATATCCTTCAGGTGTTCGGGAAGCGGTTCGGGATTATGCGCAAAATTGCCATCGGGTGTTGAATTGATAGTAATTACTTTTCTAACTCCCAGCGAATCGAGTAATCCGGGAACAACGAGACTTCCAACAGAATTGATGCAATCGACTGCAACTGTAAAACCTTGAGCTTTAATTTCCTCACCGTCTACCAGCGGCAGGCTGATAACCTGGCTGATATGTTTCTGCATCCACGAATTATCAGTTATTACTGAACCCAGACGGTCATAAGAAACAAATGTAAAATCTTCTGATGCAGCAAGTTCAAGGACTTCCTGCCCATCACCGGATGAAAGAAATTCACCTTCTTCGTTCAGCAGCTTAAGGGCATTCCATTCTGCAGGATTATGGCTTGCAGTGATTATTATACCTCCCTGTGCTCCTGTTCCGGTTACTGCAAGTTCTACTGTAGGTGTAGATGCCAGTCCCAGGTCACAGACATTTATTCCTAAATTTTTCAGGGTTGTGATAACCAGATTACTAACCATCGGTCCTGATTTACGGGCATCCCGGCCAACTATTATAAACACATTTTTATTATGCCTCCTGAGGATCCATGTACCGTAAGCAGCAGTGAATTTTACTATGTCCAGAGGTGAAAGGCTTTCGCCGGGCTTTCCGCCTATTGTTCCCCTGATCCCTGAGATAGATTTTACTAATACCATATTCTCCTTTAATGAATTTACAAAAGTGCAAAAATTTCATTAAAACGTAAATTGCCAAATAATTATACCTTTGCAACCTGAAAATCAACCGGTATGAAAGAGAGGAAAGCCATAGAAAAAAATGAGGTTATCAGGCTTAACAGGTTTCTTGCCAACAGTGGTCTCTGTTCACGAAGGGATGCTGATGAAATGATCCGAAAGGGTTTTGTTACGGTCAACGGCAGGGAAGTAACAAAACTTGGAACAAAGGTAAGCCGGAAAGATGATGTCAGGTATAAAGGGAAGAGGCTTTCAGCAGAAAAGAAGGTATATATTATCATGAACAAACCAAAAGGTTATGTCACGACCGTTGAGGATCCTCATGCAGAACATACTGTACTTGAACTTCTTGGAGATGCCTGTAAAGAACGGGTATATCCGGTGGGAAGGCTTGACAGGGATACGACCGGGGTTCTGCTTCTCACCAACGACGGTGAACTGACAGGCAAGCTTACACATCCAAAATATGAAAGGAAAAAGATCTACCACGTATGGCTCGATAATCCGGTGGTGAAAAGTGATCTCCTCAGGCTGGCAGACGGTATTGACCTCGACGGGATAAACATATCAGCAGATGCCGTCTCATATGCTGATCCTGATGACAAAACACAGATCGGGGTAGAGCTCCATTCGGGGCAGAACAGGGTTGTGAAAAGGATGTTTGAATCACTTGGCTACCGGGTAAAGAAACTGGACAGGGTCTATTTTGCCGGGCTTACAAAGAAGAACCTTCAGCGCGGCAGATGGAGATTCCTTACGGAAAAAGAGATCAACATGCTTAAACGCGGTATATTTTAAAATTGAATATGAGCCACAGATCTGGTTTTGTAAATATTCTGGGTAATCCCAATGTAGGGAAATCAACCATAATGAATGCACTCGTTGGTGAAAAGCTGTCGATCATCACCAGCAAGGCCCAGACAACACGACACAGAATCATGGGGATAGTTAACAGCGACGATTTCCAGATAGTATATTCTGATACACCTGGGATACTGAAACCAAAATACAAGCTTCATGAGGCAATGATGAGCCTTGTTAACATTGCTCTCACCGATGCAGACATAATACTTTATATTACTGATGTATCTGAAAGACCCGCCGCTGATGAAGATTATATCATAAAAATCAGGGAATCAGGAATTCCCGTTATAGTTGTTGCTAACAAAATCGATCTTTCGGATCAGAATAAGCTTGAAAAGATTGTTGAACAATGGCACGTGGAGTTTCCCGATTCTTCCATAATACCCGTTTCGGCAATCAATAAATTCAACATTGATGTCCTTCTGAAATCAATTCTTAACCTTCTTCCAGCAGGGCCGGCGTATTTTCCGAAGGACCAGCTTACAGATAAACATGAACGTTTTTTTGCCTCTGAGATATTACGTGAAAAGATTTTTATCTGCTATCAGAAGGAGGTTCCTTATTCAGTCGAAACAGAAATCGAAAGCTTCAGGGCTGAAGAAGGGCTGCTGAAGATAAGGGCTCTTATTCATGTAGCCCGTGACAGCCAGAAAGGTATTATTATCGGCCATAAGGGCAGTATGCTTAAAAAGGTGGGAACTGAAGCAAGGAAGGATATGGAGGACTTTTTCGGGAAAAAGGTATTTCTTGAACTATACGTGAGGGTAACAAAGGACTGGAGAGATAAACCGATAATGCTGAAGAAATTCGGATATCGCTGAGAATTATTACTATTCATTATGAGCAGCATAGTTGCAATAGTAGGCAGACCAAATGTTGGTAAATCAACACTTTTCAACAGGCTTACAGAGTCGAGGGAAGCCATTGTTGATGAAACAAGCGGCGTGACCCGCGACCGCATCTACGGAAAATGCAACTGGAATGGAATTGACTTTACAGTTATTGACACAGGCGGTTATGTCCAGAACTCCGACGATATTTTTGAGGAAGAGATTAACAGGCAGGTAGAAATTGCGATCGAAGAGTCAGATCTGATTTTATTCATGGTAGATGTTACAAGCGGCATTCATGAACTGGACAAATCAATAGCATCGATGCTGAGAAAAATCAACAAGAAGTTCATGCTTGTCGTCAATAAGGCTGATAATACTAAGAGATTACTGGATGCCAACGAGTTTTATAACCTTGGCCTTGGTGATTATTTTGCCCTGAGTTCGATAAACGGCAGCGGTACAGGAGAACTGCTGGATACAGTTGTAGAAAGTTTGCCGAAAAAGGAGCCGGCACCTGTTCCGGACCTTCCCAGAATAGCTATTGTAGGCCGCCCGAATGTCGGTAAATCGTCGCTTGTCAACTCCTTCCTGGGTGAAGAGAGGAACATAGTCACTCCACTCCCGGGTACAACACGCGATTCAATATACACCAGATACAATAAATTCAACCACGATTTTCTGCTGGTCGACACGGCTGGTCTCAGAAAAAAAGTAAAAGTCACCGGGGATATCGAGTTTTATTCTGTGATGAGGGCTGTCAGAGCGATTGAGAATTCAGATATATGCCTTCTTCTTATTGACGGCACAAGAGGCTTTGAAGCACAGGACCAGAATATATTGTCGCTTATCTTAAGAAACAACAAAGGAATTGTAATTCTTGTAAATAAATGGGACCTGGTACACAAGGAGCCGGATACGGCAAAAAAGATGGAAAAAGAAATTAAGTACAGGACCGCCCCTTTCACAGATTACCCGGTATTGTTTATCTCAGCGCTGAACAAGCAAAGGATTTATAAAGTTCTGGAACTTGTTGATGAAGTCAGCAGCAACAGGAACAGGAAGATCCCGACACCGAAACTGAATGATCTGATGCTGGAAATCATAAGCAAAAACCCCCCTCCGTCGGTGAAAGGTAAATATATTAAAATAAAATATGTGACCCAGCTTCCAACAATTTTCCCTTCTTTTGCGTTTTTCTGTAACCTGCCGCAATATGTTAAGGAACCTTATAAAAGGTTTCTGGAGAACAGGATCAGGGAACAATATGTTTTTACAGGAGTTCCTGTAAGGTTATTTTTCAGAAAAAAATAACGAAATTTGGTGTGATTTTTGTGCAATGGAGATTTAATAAAACCAATGCGAATAATTAAATCAATAATAAACATAACGACAGCAACTATTGTCTTTGTGTCTTGTATAAAGATCCAGCAGTTGCCTCCCGTACCGAGGGTTGAATTTACCAGTTTTCAGGTTTTCGATACTTTGGATATCCTGGGAAATGAATGTAAAGGCGGAAGACTTAACTTCTATTTTGAAGACGGTGACGGTGATCTCGGATTGCATCCTGCTGAATCAGATGAAAACGGTGATACAACAAATCTTTTTTTAACTCTTTTCAGGAAAACAGGCGGAATTATGGTTGAGGTTCCGGAAAATGATCCCATCAAACCATCTCCGTACAGGATCCCATATCTTGAGAGGACCGGTCAGAATAAAATATTAAAGGGAACTATATCGGTTACTATTATCTACTTTCTGTATGACACGGCAAGCACCGATACCGTCAGATATGATTTCTATATCAAAGACAGAGCCGGAAATATAAGCAATACAGCTGCAACAAGCGAGATTGCATTATCAGCTAATGACCTTTACAAGTTTTAGCAGCGTCAGATCCTTACCCCCATCATCAGTACATCATCAACCTGTTCCATCACACCTTTCCAGTCGTCCCAGTACCTGAGAATGATCTCTTTCTGCTCATTCATCGGAAGGTCTGCAATCTTCTCGATGAGCGTCCTGAGCCGTGTGATTTTCATTTTCTTACCGGCAGGTCCGCCAAAC
>JADDYF010000338.1 GCA_015712185.1 Bacteroidales bacterium | reverse complement strand
AGGGACAGGTTCCGCCGGCAAGTATGTTTTTGAACTTATGCAGGGTAAGGCCAGACAGCAGGATCTGATTAAGGCCACTGCAAAAGACGGGACATTGGTAATCCATAAAGGCGATAACAACTTCCTGCAGTACTATTTCAAAACTGTTTATCCTCCGAAAGGTGTTGATACTGCATATAAAAGAAGCGGATTCATCCATCCATTGTGGTCTCCTAACGGTCAGGTGCTGACCCGTATCCAACCCCGCGACCACTATCACCATTATGGTATATGGAATCCCTGGACTCATGTGGCTTATGAAGGTGATACGATCGATTTCTGGAACATAAATACGAAACAGGGAACAGTTCGTTTTGCGGATTTTGTATCTGTTGAAAACGGAACTGTCTACTCTGAATTCGCAGCCCTTCATGACCATGTTGTCTTTAAAAAAGGTGGCGGTGAAAAGATCGCCATGAAAGAATTGCAGAGCGTCAGGGTATACCCTCCCCGCGGGAACAAAGACTTTTTTATAGTGGATTTCAATATTCAGCTTAATTGCGCCGGCGAAAGTCCGGTCAAACTACTGGAATACCGGTATGCAGGACTTGGCTGGAGAACAACAGAAAAATGGGACAATAAAAACAGCATGGTCCTCACATCAGAGGGAAAGACAAGAAAGGATGCAGATGGAACTAAAGCCCGCTGGTGCATCGTTCAGGGTCAGATCGACGATGATTATGCTGGTGTGGTCATGATGTCATTCCCTTCCAACTACAATTTTCCCGAGCCTCTCAGGATCTGGCCGGAAAACCAGTATAACAGGGGAGATATGTTCGCAAACTTCTGTCCCACCAAGGATATGGACTGGCTGCTGAAACCACGTCAGAATTATGTTCTCAGATACAGATTCCTTGTTTACAACGGCCGCCTCGATAAGGAGAAAGCTGAAAGCGCCTGGCAATATTTTTCTCAACCTCCGAAAATTGCTGTAAGGAAATTTTAACGTTGTATGAAATTAATTTGAGTTTACCAATTATTCCTAAATTCGCATAAACCCTTAAAACAATCTGAAATAGTAATCTATAAAATCTGAATCAATGAGAAGAAGAAAATTTATCTCCAGTACTGCGACCGCAGCAGCGGGAACAATAGTCCTGCCGACAATAGTCCCATCCTCAGTTTTTGGCAAAAATCCTCCAAACGACAGGATCAATATAGGGTGGATTGGCACAGGCAGACAGGGAAGAGGCGATATCGCAGGCACCATGAGGTTTGATACTGCAATGATAGTCGCTGTGTCTGATGTTGACTCAAACAGGATGGCACTGGGCAAGAAGATGGTGGAGGACTATTACAACAAGCGTTCCGGCAACAGCAGCGCAGTCACTGTAAAATCTTTCGCCGATTATAAAGAGATGCTTCTTGATAAATCAATAGATGCCGTCATGATCACTACTCCCGATCACTGGCATTCCCAGCCTGCTATTGAAGCAGCTCTTGCCGGAAAGGATATTTATCTCGAGAAACCAACCTCACTCACCATTACTGAAGGAAGATTGCTCAGCGATGTTGTCAGACGCAGGAAGATTATCCTGCAGGTAGGAACGCAGCAACGCTCAAGTCCTCAATTCAGAGTTGCCGCCGAACTTGTCAGGAACGGCAGGATCGGTAAACTCCATACTGTGAAAATCGGACTCCCCGGTGATCCTTCAGGCCCTGATGCACCGGAAATGCCTGTCCCCAAAAACCTTAACTATGACATGTGGCTGGGATCAACACCCGAGGTTTATTATACCGAGATGCGTGTTCATCCCCAGAACAGTGTAAATGACCGCCCGGGATGGCTCAGATGCGAGCAATTCGGTGCCGGAATGATCACTGGATGGGGTCAGCATCATTTTGATTCAGCAGCCTGGGGTATGGATACAGAACTGACCGGTCCTGTTTCCATTGAAGCTGTAGCTCAATTCCCGAAATCGGGATTATGGGATGTACACGGTGATTTCATGTCGAAAGCCGAGTATAAGAACGGAATAACAATGCTCACGAGCGGCGGCTACCCTAATGGCGTCCGTTATGAAGGAACTGATGGCTGGATATTTGTAACACGCGGAAACTACAGGGCAACTGAAAGTGATCCTATACCACAGGGTCAGACCAATCCGCCACTGTCGGCCAGCGATCCGAAACTGATGACTCCAATCGGTGACAATGAATTACATCTATACATCAGCAACTCCCAGCAGGGTAACTGGCTCGATTGCATCAAATCGCGCAAAGAACCGATATCACCTGTTGAGATAGGTCACCGCGCCTGTACAGTCTGCCTTATAACACATATTGCAATGAAGCTCGGAAGAAAGCTGAACTGGGATCCCGACAAGGAGAGATTTGTTAATGATGATGAAGCAAACAGCATGCTGTCGCGTCCTCAGAGAGCCCCGTACGGGACCAATTATATAAAAATGTAATATCCCGGCAAATGAAAAAAAATATTCTTAGCTGCCTGCTGATAATGACAGGTGTGATGATCGTTTTGCCTCTTCCGGCAGCCAAAATCACGGCAGAGAAAGTCGGATCAAAGATCCATGTCACAATCAACGGAAAGTTCTTTACGAGCTATATTTTTTCAGAAGATGAGAAATATCCGTTTTTCTATCCTGTAAACGGACCACTCTCCGGCGGATCAGTCACCTCGATGCGTAATGCCGTTTATCCGCACCACTCTTCACTTTTCTTCGGATGTGACATGGTAAACGACGGAAATTACTGGCAGGAAGGTCTTGAACGGGGAAGGATAATTTCTGTGAATGCACAGATCATTAAACAGGGAGGTGATACTGTTGTCATCACTGATGAGTGTATCTGGAGCCGCCCCGGAGCATTATCCCCCGTGAAGGACACCAGAAAATATATCATTACCGCACCATCTGAATCACTGATACAGATCGACGTTGTTATAACAATGGAAATGCTGCTGGATGTGGTAATCAAAAAGACGAACCATTCGCTTTTCAGCGCAAGGATGGCCGCCGACATCGCAGTTACAAACGGCGGTACAATGATAAATGCTGAAGGTGTCAAAGGAGAAAAAGAGACTTTCGGAAGGAACTCTGCATGGATCGACTTCTACGGTAAGCGAGGTAATGCCACTGAAGGTCTGGCTATAATGCAACACCCGACAAATCCGTGGTATCCTTCCCCGTGGTTCACCCGCGATTACGGATTCATGTCACCGACACCTATGTACTGGCCGCAGAACGGTACAGAAACCTCGATGAAAAAGGGTACAACCCTGATCCTCCGCTACCGTGTTCTGGTGCATGCAGGTACTCACATAGAAGCAAATATCGCAGGTGAGTTCGTGAAATATAAAAACCTGAAATAAAAACTCAGACTAAGGTTTCCTGTTCAGATAACTCTTTGCAAATTCAATAAACACACGACGCGGGGCACACATGGCAACCGGTTCATCTGTATTGGCGGAATTTGACTTGCCCTGAGTGCCTGGAGGTCCCGGCCGGACTGATGTTACACCAACAAGTTCCAGCATTTGCCTGTAGTCCTGCTGTGTAAGCAGCCTGATGCTGTTAATAAATTAACAATGAACCATTCAGAATTTGGTTATCACTTTCTTGAATATCCCGGGCTCTTTGACCATTGAACTGATCTGCGGCTGGAGCCCTCCAGCTGTTATCAGGTATCTTCCCGGCTTTACCACCCTGGTAAAGTTCTCATCAATCACAGAAAATGATTCAGGAGGCAGAATAACCTCTACTGTCTTTACCTCACCCGGTGCCAGATATATCCTCTTAAAACCTTTCAGGCTCCTGATCGGCACAGGGACAGTATGATCTACAACAGTAACATAGCACTGTACAACTTCGTCACCTGCCATTTTACCTGTATTTTTCACCCTGACCGAGACAGTTACCGGACTTTCGGTTCCGGTCTGACTCATCACTCTGAATTTACTGTATTTAAAGGTCGTATAACTCAGACCATATCCGAATGGAAAAAGAGCTTCACCTCTGAAATACCGGTATGTACGGTTATCCATTTTGTATTCACTGAAATCAGGAAGATCCTCCACTGATTTGTAAAAAGTAACGGGAAGACGGCCTCCGGGATTATAGTCACCGAATATCACATCTGCAAGAGCCTGTCCGGCAGCCTGCCCGCCATACCACGTCTCAATTATCGCCGGAATATTTTCTTTCTCCCAGTTAACTGCAAGCGCACTGCCATTAAGAAGAACAAGCACCACCGGTTTGCCAAGCGCATGTATTTCTCTGATAAGCTCCTGCTGTATATCTGGAAGATCTATCCGCGTCCTGTCTCCACCCCTGAATCCCTCTACGGTCACTTTCATCTCTTCACCTTCGAGCCGTGGTGTTATTCCCATGCACATTATTACCACGTTTGCTTTGCGTACAGCTTCAATCGCTTCTCTTTTAAGCTCTTCATCAGGCTTTTCCGAATTCATTCCGGAAACCCAGTTGCACCCCTGCGCATAGATTACTTCGGAAACACCGGCCAGTTCTTCCCTTATACCTCTCAGAGGAGTAACCGGATCAGATGGTGTGCCGTTATAATTGCCCAGCAGTACAAATGACTGATCAGAATTAGGTCCGATTACAGCCACTGTTCCGATATTCTTTCTCAGCGGAAGCAGATTATTCTCATTCTTCAGAAGTACAATTGATTTAAGTGCAGTCTCCCTGGCAAGAGCCTTGTTCTGCTCGCTGTCATTCACACTATATGGAATTTTTGTGTATTCCACCATTTCTGGCGGATCAAACATACCCAGTCTGAACCGGGCGGTAAAAAGTCTTTTGACAGCCACATCGATCTCCTCTTCCGTAATAAGGCTTTTGCTCAGTGATGCCTTCAGATTCCGGTAGACATTTGAACATTCCAGGTCTGTTCCGGCCTTTACAGACATTGCGGCAGCTTCCTCGGGTGTGGCTACAAGCTTATGCCCCCTGTAAATATCAGTTATTGCACCGCAATCAGAAACTACATACCCTTCAAATCCCCATTCGGTCCTGAGAATTCCGTTGAGAAGGGAAGTACTGCTGCAGCAGGCTTCACCATTGTACCTGTTGTATGCACACATCAGTGAATAAGCTTTGCCTTCCTTTATACCCATCTCGAACTGCGGAAGGTATGTCTCGCGGAAGTCTCTTTCATCAGTCACAGCATCAAATGAGTGGCGTTCAGGCTCAGGGCCGCTATGTACAGCAAAATGTTTGACAGTGGCAATTGTTTTGAAGTATTTCGGATTATCACCCTGAAGTCCCTTTATGAACTGCACGCCTATTTTACCTGTCAGGAAAGGATCCTCGCCATATGTCTCCTGACCTCTTCCCCACCTTGGATCACGAAATATATTTATGTTTGGTGTCCAGAAGGTAAGGCCCTGGTACCTCCTCCTTGAATTATTCCTTACAAACTCATGATGTTTAGCACGGGCTTCATCTGAAATGGCAGTTGCTACCCTGAAGATCAGATCCTCATCCCATGTTGCGCCAAGACCGATTGCCTGCGGAAATACCGTTGCCACTCCCGCCCTGCCCACTCCATGAAGACACTCATTCCACCAGTCATAGGCAGGTATGCCCAGCCTGTCGATTGCAGGAGCAGTATTCATCATCTGGCTTATCTTCTCATCTGCTGTCATCCGGCTCACCAGGTCGTTAACACGCATATCTAATGACAAACCTGGATTCTGGTATGGAAATTCCCGTGTTTGCTGTGACATCAGAAATGGCACAATTCCGAACGACAGGATCAAAACAATCCCGCTAATGGTACTGATTCTGGATTTTGGTTTCATAGCTGGTTAGGTTTTATCACTTTCTTTTTTTACCACGGAGGACACGGATTAACACGGAGTAAAAAACACGGATATTTTCGCAGAAATCTGCGGTCAAATGACCATGTCATTTTCGCGCTCTCACTTTGCGGTAGATACAATCTTTCATATCACAAAGATTGCAGGTGTAAGGATTGTGCTTAACATTCTTACCTATTCCGATAAAACCGCTGACAGATTTCACCGGGTCCATCAGAGCCGATTCATTAAGCTTTATCCCGCAAAAATTGTCCGGTATCAGCCTGAAAAGCTTGTGCTGTTCTATCACATCCCAGTCACAATATCCCGGGCTGTACCTGTTTGTAATCCGTTTTGATGAGGATAACATTGCTTTTTCAAGTTCATCCTGCATACGGTCCACTGCAGCTTCTACTATTTCGCTGCCAATTACATCATAAATATAGCCTTTTATTAGATCGCCATCCTTCATCGCCTTTCTGCTCCGGATTCCAATTTCCTTTCCTGCGGTACCCAGAAATACGGCAATTGATTCTGCCTTTTTAATCTGGCCATAAACGATTTTTCTTAAGCTGAAAACCAGGTTATTGATCTCCACCGTCTTTTCCGCGTCATTAAAACGGACATTATCAAAAATAACGTATTCAGCTTTAATATTGCCGATCGTCTCTGACTCTTTAAGTATTTCCCTTATAAGTTCTGAGATCGTTTCCTGTGATTCTCCCTGCTTGTATCCCATAACACTTTCAATCTGAATCGTATCAAGATTCAGTTCATTCAGGTCAAATCGGAAAGCAGCATGTGTCATTGTTTCAGTCAGTGTTTTTAATTACCTCTCATCGTGACCGATGATCAGTTAATCCTGCATCTTTCACTATTCGTTCCACCACGCTCTCCCAGCCCAGGGTCATCAGGTGGATCCCGTTAATCCCTTTTTTATTCTTTATTGAATCAATGAACTCCAGTGCGATTAGTATACCCTCCTCAGATTCTCCGTTGCCTGCTTTCTCGATCCGGTCCAGTATTTTTTCGGGCAGGAATACACCCGGAACGTTATCGTGAAGATACCTTGCCACCTTATAATTCTTCAGGGGAGTAACACCCATCAGAATAAATGCCCGTCCCAGTACATTTCTCTTATCAAGCTCTTCGAGCCATAGGTCAACTCCTTCCGGCTCAAATACAATATTTGTCTGGAAGAACTGGGCCCCGGCGTTCACCTTTTTCTGATCTCTGATAGCCTGCAGAACCGGATCTGATGCGAATGGTGAGGTTGCAGCGCCCAGAAAATATTTCGGAGGGTATTTCATTTTTCTTCCATCGAGGTAAATGCCTTCATCCCTCATTCTCCTGAGCATCCAGAGCATCTGTACAGAATCAATATCAACAAAATTCAGATCACTGGTCGGTAAAGGTCCTACCCTGGGGCTGTCGCCTGTGACACACAGGATATTTTTCACGCCGAACTGTCCTGCACCTATTACCTCGCACTGGAGTCCTGTCCGTGTTGTATCGCGGGCAGCGATCTGAAGCACAGGCTCTGTATGCAGGTCATTCGCAACCTTGCAGCAAGCCAGACTCGACATCTTTGGATTGGCTGATGATGCATCGGTGAAGTTGACGGCTGCCACATATGGTTTTACAAGCTCAATGCCATGGATAAGTTTTGCAGAATCAGCGCTTAGTGGAGGTGTTACCTCTGTGGCAATGACGAATTCTCCGTTTCTGAGCCGTGCTTCTAACCCCGAAACAGGTTCGGTGTATCCTGCCGGGTGATATTCCGAGTCGCCATTCCACCACTCCGGCTGCCTGATGGCTTTAAAGACGGAATCCCAGTTTTTAGCTCTGGTGTCGTCATCCTTTGAGAATAATCCTTTAATGAATCTGGCTGTACCTGTTTTTCTTACCTGTCTGATCACATCACCCCATGTTTCGGTCCCCGTCTTATCCCAGTCAAGAGGAGGTAAAACTTCAA
The DNA here is from genome assembly GCA_015712185.1 of Bacteroidales bacterium. GTDB lineage: Bacteria > Bacteroidota > Bacteroidia > Bacteroidales > VadinHA17 > LD21. Next base: position 3,911 of record JADDYF010000338.1, on the reverse strand, counting down.
GAAGCTTTTCCTCCCTTCCTGTTGTTAAAGCTCTTTTATAGATCGCATACCATATACATTTCCGTGTTTCATCGATATAGCAATTCTTTTCTTGGGTTATACCGCCGCATGGCCCGTTCCTCATTCCTTTCGGGCACTCCATAGGACAGATAAAGGCTGTCTCCTGGAGGAGGCAGTTACCACACATCCGGCACCCGAAAAGGGGCCCCTTGATTAACAGTTCAGTCTTTGCCAGAAGCCGGCGGCCAAATTTTTCCTTCTTAAAAGGATAAAAAGCCGGCTGCCATCTTCGGGCAGGTCTTATACCTGACATATCTGAATTCAAACTAAATTATTGCCGGCTCTGAAAGTATTCAACAAACCTTACTGCAAAGTCATCCCTTCCTAATACAAGGTCGGCTGCACGTACCATGGCAGTTATCTTTTCAGGATTTGCGATGGGACATGTCAGTCCGTTAAATATCGACATTGCCATATATGCAGCATTGAGTGATTCCCTGTCCGGTAATCCGAACGAAATATTGCTGGCCCCCTGGGTAATGTTATGACCCAGTTTATTATGTACCAGCCTTATTGTCTCAAGGGTGACCATACATGCTTTAGGATCGGCACTTACTGCCATTGCAAGCGGATCAATAATTATATCCTCCGGCTTTATTCCTTCGCTTCCAGCCCTGCTGATAATCTTCTCTGCAACTGCCAGCCTTTTTTCAGGATCGTGCGTTATACCTTCCTCATCCATACACAATCCTATGATTGCTGCACCATATTCCCTTGCAACCGGTAGAAGTGATTTCATCGAAGCTTCCTCGCCATTTACCGAGTTGATCAGGCATTTGCCCGCTGCGACTTTAAGTGCGGCTTCTATTGCCTCCGGATTCGGCGAATCGAGACACAACGGAACATCGAAGTGGGACTGCAGCACCTTTACAGTTTCAGGAAGAAGCATTACATCGTCCACACCCGGGAATCCTACATTGACATCCAGCACATCCGCACCTGCTTTGATCTGGCTTTCCGCAAGTTCCAGCACATAGTCGAAGCTACCTTCCTGCAGAGTGGATACAAGCTTTTTACGTCTTGTGGGATTTATACATTCCCCGATAATGACTACCGGACCACCGGTATTGATTATTACTTCCTTCGTTTTCCCTTTCAGTATAGTCTGCATTACTAAAACTTTTAACCCACTTTCTTAATTCCCACATGGGGGAAATGATATTAGGACCTTCCACCCTGGGGGAAGGCCAGGAAGGGGGTTTGTTACAATTGATCGTATGATTCAGTAATTGATTGTATCATTCCGCTAATTTACGAGTTCATTTAGATAATTTACTGCACCCTGCGGATCGGGAGAGTAAAAATCGGCTCCTATTTTCTGACAATAATCCATAGTAACAGGAGCACCGCCAACAAGTATTTTTGATCCCGAATGTTTTTCCCGTATTGCACTTACAGTCTTCTTCATGTTTTCCATTGTTGTCGTAAGCAATGCCGACAGGCCGATAACAGCCCCCGGGTTCTCCTCAACAGCCTTCAGGAATTTCTCGCTGCTTACATCAACACCCAGATCAATTACTTCCCATCCTCCTCCCTCGATCATCATTGCCACCAGATTCTTGCCGATATCATGAAGATCACCTGCAACAGTCCCGATTATGAATTTTCCTTTCCGTTTTGTTTCTCCTGACAGGAAAAAAGGCTTAAGATGTTTCATTGCACTGTTCATGGCTTTTGCTGCCATCAGCATCTGGGGGACATATATTTCTTTCCTGCTGAATCTGTTACCAACTGAAGCCATGGCTGGTATAAGTGCATCTTCGAGTATTTCATCAGGTTTTACCCCATTGTCCAGCGCATACTTTGCCAGTTCGTCAGCGCCATCCTGTCCTTTCATGTCAGGCGGATAAGGTGAGACTTTGTCGATCTTGCCAAGTTCCACGCAACGGGACAGCTTAATCAAAACTTCATTCATTTGAATACAATTAATTAAGGATTATTCTGATTCCAAGATTAATATTTTTTTTCTTCAATAAATCGCTAAATAATAAAAATCACAGATTCTTCAAAAATCGATCACTGTAAAATAAGCTTGTTTAGGATAGGAATTCACATCAAAAAGTAAAGGATAATTTTTTCTTCCTGCTACCGGAAAATTATCAAGCCATGTGTAATCATCGGCGAGACCCCAGAAAGTAACTCCGGTAATAGCTTCTTTAAATGAACGGAATTCTGTAAAATACCTGCCATACGCACTTGACAGTTTTTGTGACACATTATCAGTATATGCGCTTTGAGGGTCAGAATTGGCAGTATAAACCGAAACATCCAGCTCAGTGATTTGAAGCTCGATACCCAGCGATTTATACTTGGTGAATGCATCATTAATCAGTGTGCTGGACGGATAACTTATATTCCAGTGCCCCTGAAGACCCATTCCATCAACAAGATTCTGTGCTTTAAGCTTTACCAGAAGATCATAAATTTTATCTCTCTTGGCAGGATCTATGGCTGTATAATCATTATAAAACAGTTTTGCATCAGGATCAGCCTCTCTTGCAGCCCTGAATGCCTCAAAAATATAATCTTCACCACAGATTGTGTACCACAGAGATGCCCTGTAGGTATTAGCTCCATCATCAATTGCTTCATTTACGACATCCCATGCATATACTTTACCTTTGAAATGTGTCATCACTGTGGTGATATGTGTTCGAAGGCGTTGAAGAACAAGTTCTTTTGAAGCTGTAGCATCTCCGTCTTTAAAGATCCATGAAGGAACCTGATTATGCCAGCAAAGTGTATGTCCCCTCACTTTCATTCCGTTAGCCTCAGCAAAAGAAACGATTTTATCTGCACTGGTAAAGGTGAAGGTGCCTTCTGTCGGCTGGAGATTTGACCATTTCATGTCATTCTCGGCTGTAATACTGTTGAAATGACGCTTTATCAGATCTGCCTTATTCTGGTTATCAATGAATGATGGAGGTATAGCAACTCCCATGTAAAAGTAATCATCAGGTGTATAGTAGTCCTTTAATCCTTCATCGCTCTGGTTGTATTCATCGATTTTCTTCTGGAGTTCAGTGCGATCATCCTTACTGCAGGAAGTTGCTCCAATGAAAGATATGAGCAGGAGTGGTAATAAAATTAATCTTGTACTTTTTTTATGCATAAAATTTTATCCGCATTATTTTAGGCTAATATAAAAAAGTGTCCGCAGATCAACTGCGGACACTAATATTATACCACGGCATTAATATCCCGGATTCTGAAAAGCAGCTTTTTCTTCCGTCGTTGCTTGCATTCCATCAATCTGGCTTTGCGGAATTGGTCGAAGGTAGAGATAGGTTTGAATGTTGCGTGTGACTGTTACTGCATTATGGTCTCCTTTCACGCTTGAAGCTATCCTGTAAGTAGCAGCAATTTCACCCCATTTCTGAGTGCGTACCAGGTCCCACCAGCGCCAGCCTTCACCATAGTATTCACGCGAACGTTCTGCCAGAATATAGTCTAAAGTAATAGTTGCCGGTGTGGCAGCTAACATGGCAGCGCTATGATCCTCAACTTTTGCTACATTATTAGCCCTGGACCATTTCCACATTCCTGCACGGGCCCGTATAACATTGATTAAATCCTTTGCTGTTTTTCCTGTTGTTGTTATTGCGCCCTGAACAGCTGCTTCGGCAGCTATGAAGTAAAATTCAGAGAATTTGGCTATGTAAAAAGGTCGCGTGATAGCGGCATTGGGTTGGCCTAATCCGCCGGCGTTGTCGGTACGGTAGGTGCTCAATTTCCACGTACCTGGATATGTTACCCGGCTTATACCGTTTGGAGAGATTACATAGTCGGCTCTTCCGGGTAGAATACCTCCGCCAACATTACTTGGACCTGCGCCAGAAGGGTAAGTGATA
>JADDYF010000297.1 GCA_015712185.1 Bacteroidales bacterium | reverse complement strand
AATCAGAATAATATTCATTAAAAATATCAACGTATTATAAGCAGTATTATAATACGTTTGAGATACTATAAATAGCTGATAAACAATCTTAAATCAACTATCATAGTTCAGAGGATATACTGGAGTCCGGATCACAGAAAAGTAAAGCCTGAACTTCACTTTTCCTCAGAGACCAAAAACTTATTAAGTGTACCTGCTTTGAATCTCATCCCAGACTTTATTATTCCCGATGGAAAGATTATTGTTTCAAATCTGTAATGGATATATTGCCTCGTCTTTATTTTTGATCTGCATTATGGAACGCATCTCTCATCTCCTCAAGGTTGTCAACAATAGTTTGTCCCAGAGGTACTTCAGAAGTATTATTATTAAAACCGGTAATAATATTGTTTTCACCCAGGTTTGTAATCCTTTCCCCAAGATCACCTCCTACAATTGTCCAGTTTCTGCTCCCTGCATCTAAAAGAACAGTTGTAACCGAATATGTCGCATTGGAAAAGTTATTGCCGAGCATCAGACCGTTTTCGTTGTATACCGGGGCAAATGTCAATACTCTTACTCCGTATGATCCGTTTCCGGAAAATATGTTATTGCGTATCACCATACCATACATGCCCGAGCATCCGATACTCCTTGAATTATTACTCATATTGAACTGATTGTTTTTCACCTGGACAAGCATTGGTAACTCTTCAGGGAAGTATTTTCGACGGTTGTCAGTAACCCCTATGCCTACTAAACCTCCCGTGATATTGAACATATTTTGTTCAATATTGCAGACTGACGCAAAAGTTTGAGGCACCTGCTCCAAATATCCCGGATAAGGTGAACTGTTGAGCTCAATACCAAAGCGTGTTCCGGTCGGATTAAAGAAAGTGTTGCCTTCAATAAATACTTTTACGCTGGTATTATGCCAGATCCCCAGAGATGCCCAGTAGGTATTATCGAAAATGTTCCCGTTCTTTTTGGTCCCGACTATAATCTTCCCCTCTCTGATCTCCATAATGAGTGCCCCATACGATGCGAATCCATCAAATGAGCAATTTGTAACGGAAATATCGATATTCGAAAGCGGTATACCACCGGGAATAGTATTCCGGAAACCGGAGCCAGCTGTTAAACCAGTATTGGTGTTTCCCCAATGACCTTTAAACTCCACGTTGTCGATTACCGCATTAATATATTTATTTATTGATGTGTACTGAGCGGTGAGGGAAAAGAAACCAGCAAGCCCGTCTAACCAATTACAAAGGGGGTCAGGGTTGAACACACCGGGAGGTGTCTTTAATGTCATATCGCTCAAATAAACATCACCTCCCACAAATCTTATAAGAACGGTATTGAGGTTCTGGCTGATAAGCGGATCATCATCAATATTTGCAGACGTGGTGATGACAGTTTTACCTTTTCCGGCACCCCTGAATTTACCATAGAACTCACGTACCTCAATGAAATTGAGATGGTATTCACCTTCTACAAGTTGGACTACGGCCCCCTGTCCGCTGGTTATTGCTCCATTAAATGCGTCATTCAGGGCTTCTGTATCGTCGGTACCGTTAGGCTCAACAAGAAAAATGGCCTCCTGTATTATTGCCTTACCATTGGGATTTGTGTTTGACAGGCCTGACAAATTCAGTCCCGTCTGGTCAGACTTGCTGCAGGAAAATAGCAGTCCGATGACTGCAATGAACAGAAATAATTTCTTCAGTGTCTTCATAGTTTTGCTATTTTGGTTAAACATTTAGAATCGACCTGTTTTTTATATGAAGTTAGGACAGAAAGCAGGGCGGTGCATAGCAATTTTTTTCGCAAAACCTTTCAATTATTTTGCGGTTCTTTAAACCATGTTGCAAAAACCTGGAAAAGATTTAATCGGATTGAATTGAGAAGTTACAATGTCTGGCACATGTTGGACGAAAAGGTCAGCTGTTGCATAGCAAAAACAGGAGAAATAAATCCCGGAGGGATTGCATTAATAATAGATGATGAACGTGAAATGATCATGAACACCAGAGGTGTTCAACATTTTTGTGTTGTTAACCATTTGTTTTATCTTTGAATTGAAATAAACCAATGTATGGGTGATAAAGTAAAGTATTGGCTGGAACTTTCAGATTATGACCTTGAAACAGCAATGGCTATGCAGAAAAGCAAGAGGTATTTATATGTCGGATTTATGTGTCACCAGGCAATTGAGAAAATATTTAAGGCTTATTATACAAAACTATTATCAGAAGTTCCTCCAATATCGCATAGTCTTTCTTATTTTGCAAAGAAAGGTACCTTTTTTGAACTGTTTTCAGACGAACAGAAAGATTTTATTGACCAGATTGAGCCTCTAAATATAGAAGCAAGATACCCTTCCGATAAAGAGAGGTTGCTTAAAAGTCTTACTTATGAAAAATGTGAAGAATTAATTGAAAAACCAGCCATCTTCAGCAATGGATAAAAGCGAAGCTATAATAAAGGTTAGACAATATAAACTATTGCTTAGAAAATGCTTCAATTTTGACACTGTGTGTCTTTTTGGTTCATATGCCAGGGATAATTTCAGTGAAGACAGTGACATAGATGTAGCGGTTATTGTAAGTAATATTTCAGGTGATTTCTTTTCCGTTAATCCATTGCTCTGGAAGCTCAGGCGTCAGATAGATGACAGGATTGAACCTG
>JADDYF010000305.1 GCA_015712185.1 Bacteroidales bacterium | reverse complement strand
ATGCTGGAATTGCCATAAATGATATTATCCATTAGCTGTGAACATTCCGCTATATTGAGAGGATTCTGACCCAGAAGCGCTTTTGCCAGGCATCTCCCGACTATCATACAGGTATCACCGGTCTCTCCGTTGATTTTCATAAAAGGGCTGCACTCGCCGTAACCTGAGATACCTGAATCGGTCCTGATTATTACAATTACATTATCTGCGAAACAGACAGTACCCAGCGAAATTACGAATGGCTCTTTCAGCCTTACAGGATTTTTATAAATTTCTGTCTGTCTGATAATCATTTTGGATACCTGCCGAATATCTTCTTGAGTGCCCTGTGAAATTTGTGTATGCTGTTGGGTTTGTAATACATTAAAATACACTCTTTGGTGATGTAGTTTATATCACTGTTCTCAAGCTCCCTGATGGCATCTTTACTGTCAGCCATCTGCTGTACCCAGATCTGTCTGATGCCCTTTTCCTTCGCTTCCCTTATGATTCCGGGTGTCTGATCCTTCTTAGTCATTATGATCAGTCCTTTCACATCAGCCGGTAATGTCTTAATGTCGGGATATACTTTTGTTCCGTATATCTCATCAGCAAACGGATTTACCGGTATGATATTCAAACCTTTATCCTTAAGTTCCTTGAATGCTGCATAACCGAATTTTTTGGGATTCCTCGAAACACCTGCCATAGCAATGGGTTCCGATCCGAGGAATTCTTCAATTTGTTTTAGTCTTACCATCTCTTAATAGTTTAGTTTAACTTTTTAATCCAGCAGTGTTCTGTAATAATTCGATGCTGTGTCCGGAGAATTAAAAGTACAACAAAAAAGCCAACTGGTATTTATTTTTTTATTTACTTGATGAGCGATTGACTAAAATCATCAGTATGAAAAGTTCCGGACGTCCGCAGGGATACCTTTTCTCAAAAGGTTATTCCAATTATATATTCATGCTTCTCTTCCTCCTGTACATGTTCGATTATATAGACAGGATGGTAATAACATCAATGTTTGCATCAATTGAAAAGGATTGGGGCATAACGCATACCCAGAGCGGCATGCTTGTTTCGGCTGTTTACTGGGCAATACTGGCGCTGACATTTCCCGTGTCACTGCTTGTTGACAGGTGGAGCAGGACAAAGACCATAGGCATCATGGCGATTTTGTGGAGCCTGGCTACCGCGGTTTGTGCACTCACAGGCAACTATGTCCAGTTGTTCATTGCACGTATGTTTATAGGGATAGGGGAAGCCGGCTATGCTCCGGGGGGAAGTGCAATGATCTCCGGATTATATCCGATCGATAAGAGAGCAAGGATGATGGGGATATGGAATGCGGCAATTCCTGTTGGTACCGCTATCGGACATTTCCTTGGCGGATTTATTGCAGTCCGTCTGGGATGGAAACATGCATTCGGGCTTGTGGCATTTCCGGGATTAATTGTTGCCATCCTGTTCCTGTTCCTGAGGGACTATAAAACAGTTGACCTGGCATTCGTTAACAACACCAGGCAGAAAATAAAGATGAAAAGAAAAGACATGATCAGGGAGTTCATTACCCGGCCCTCCATACTTTTCACCTATTTTGGTATTTCAGCAGTGGTTTTCGTTACGACAGCTCTTATAACCTGGCTGTCAACTTATTTTCAGGATGTCCGAGGAGTGCCGATGGATAAAGCCGCCACAATGGCCAGTATTGTTATGGTACTCGCTGTCATCGGAGCGCCGGCCGGAGGTTATCTGACGGATGCCTTGTGGAAAAAACAGCAGAATGCCCGCCTGTTATTGCCCGCACTTTCAACCCTGGTGACTGCGATCCTGCTTTTTACGGCGTTATACCTCCTGAAAGGGACGATACAGTATCTGTGTCTTCTGCTGATGGGTGTATGTGTAATGTTCTTTATTTCGGGAGCTGCAGCAGTCACACAGGATGTTATTCACCCGGGATTAAGAGCGACATCGTGGGCTGTGGCAGTGGTAATACAGCATCTTCTCGGGTCATCAATGGCCCCGGTCGTCATCGGAAGAATCTATGATCTTTCAAATATCAGGACTGCACTGGGAATTCTGCCTTTCGTACTTGTCGTGGGATCGGTCCTGTTTTATATGGGATCGAGGTATTATCGTAAAGATATGGAAAAAGTCACCAAGATTGAGCTGGAAGCAGCCTGAAACCTGAGGTTTACTTGTCTCTTGCAGTCGTGTAGTAAATAAGTTCCTTAAGTGAGTTCTTTGCTTCCGAATCGGGGTAAGAATCAAGGATGGCAAGCGCTTTATCGCGGTACTGGTTCATTTTGAGTTCTGCATACTCCATCCCACCGTTCTCATGGACAAATCTGATAACTTCTGTTATCTCCTGCCGCGTTTTCTTCTTTTTCCTGACGATTCCGAGGATGTGTTTTCTTGTTGAGTCCTCCGACTGTTCCAGGGCATGTATCAGGGGAAGTGTGATCTTTCTTTCCTTGATGTCGTTTCCGTGTGCTTTGCCGGTCATACCATTGCCAAGATAATCAAGAAGATCGTCGCGGATCTGGAAAGCTATACCAATATTCTCGCCTAAATCCTTCATCAGCTGGATCACATCCGGATCGCCTGTAACTGATTTCGCCCCACAGGCTGTGCATGCAGAGATAAGCGCAGCAGTCTTGCTTTTGATGATCCTGAAATAATCCTCCTCCTTTATATTGAGCTTTCTTGCTTTCTGAAGTTGAAG
>JADDYF010000243.1 GCA_015712185.1 Bacteroidales bacterium | reverse complement strand
AAATCGTGCCACCCAGTCTATGAACAGGAGCCGGTATTCTTCAATAAGCTCCCTGACAATTTTATAATATTCGACATATTCAAAACCAAACATATCGAGTGAATGCTGCCGGACCATCAGGTCCCGTGCTGCTTTGCGTATTATAGCAGCATTTTCCATCTTAAGGTCATACAATCCTGCAGCCTCAGCGCCAGCAACTTTTACAGTCAGTTGTGCAGCATCACGTAATCAGGAATAAGAATTCAGTGATTCTGGCTTCGCCCAGCTCCGTCCCGCCAGACGGGATGATGATCCTATATGCCTGATTCCCGATACTCATAATTTTTTTTAATATTCTGTTGCCTAAGGAAATTAATCCGCTATTTTTAATCCGGAAAAAAATTTCATAAAATGTCAAAAGCAGGCAAAGGCAAAATTATTCATATGCTCAGTCCCGAAAATTATATCAGGCAAAAAGCACGTTCTCTGCCTCTTCATGAGTGCCTGGTTAATATCGGATGGAAAGATTCTCAAATGGTAAATGTTATAATTGCCCGAAAACATATTAATGGTAATATAACAGCATGCTTATACCTCGTGGATCTTTACTGTCAGGGTGTTAAAGATACAACATGGTTCTTTAATATCCCCGTATCCGAGTACAATGATTTGAAAGAAGAGATTGATGAAAAGCTGGGATTGGAATCCGTTAAGTATGAACTGGCTCATAATATAATTTTTTCTGCACTGGAATTTGCAGAAGATTATGGTTTTTATCCTCACAAAGATTTCACCGGGATCACAATTTTTATGCTCGAAGAGGACTCCGATGCAATAGAGCTGATTGACATTGAATGCGGAGTGGATGGAAAACCGGCATATATGCACTCACCAAATCATACAAAGCGTGAAACAGAAATGATTATCGCGAAGCTTGAAAAGAATCCCGGCCCCGGGAATTACGTCATTTATGACAAGATTGATGTAGATACCGTGGAAACCAGCCTGGAAGGCGAGGATGATGATGAGGATGAGAATGATTACGAAGATGAATACGCGGGGATGGATTTTAATGAAAAGAAGGAACTTTTTCTCCCGTTGTTATCCAGATTGGATTCACTTTCAGAGACAGAAGTAGCCCGTTTCTCATCTCTTGGATCAGCTTTGTTCTTCGATCTTTGTGATCATGACCTGGTAAACCGGTATTTTGATGAGATAAATGAAGAGCTAAAAATAAAGATCCTTCCCTGGAATGAAATTCCTGATGAATTGCTGGGTTATTTCCCTGGGACTTTAAGCAATTCGCATGAACTGAAAAAGCTTTTCAGTGAAATATATGAAGTCCGGAATGAGCATCCGGGAAAAGCCCGGAAAATGTGGAAAACCTTCCGGGGAAAGGCCGGTGGCCTGCCTGCAGTGGCATTTCTTGAACTTAAACTTCTTGATCCGGATGATGTTGAGGGGTATCTGGGTAAACTTAAAATATATGCATCACGGTATTCCGATTACCCGATGATTAAACTGCTCATGCTTACCGAAATGATCTCTTCTGTCAACCAGAATGACATTATGTTTAAACGGGAATTGAAATCTATATTTCACACCAGAGTATCTCTTCATCCGATAGAACTGGTGGAGTACCTCAGATTCTATTCTTTTACAGTTTCAAATGAGAAAAATCCCCACAAAATGGAGGCTCTCTGCTCTGTTCTGAAGGATATTGACTTTTTGCCGGAAAACCATCTGATAGGTTTATTAAGTATTATTATGTTCGCAAAAATCAAATACATAACAGAATATTTTACCCGGGAATCCCCGGTATAAACCAGTCTTTATGCCGGCTACCGGTCACCGGTATCCGGCTTCCAGTCCCGTATAATGATCCTGTCCTGGTAATGCGTTACATCCAGGTTCTGTTTCGCTTTCCATTTCAGCTTTCTGATATACACCATGGGATTGTGACCGCATAGTTGGATCCGCCCGATATTCTGGTCAGGTTGCGGATGTTTCTTTCTTCTGTCTTCCTTGTAGTCATGAGTTTAAATTGAAATATTCGACATATTCAAAACCAAACATATCGAGTGAATGCTGCCGGACCATCAGGTCACGTGCTGCTTTGCGTATTATAGCAGCATTTTCCATCTTAAAGTCATACAATCCTGCAGCCTCAGCGCCAGCAACTTTTACAGTCAGTTGTGCTGCATCAGATAGCATGCAGGCTTTTATATCCATCAGGTATTCATCGTTCTCAGGGATAAGAGCGGTAATTTTACTTACCAAATCAAGGATCTCTTTTCCTTTCCGATATATAGGAAGGCTTTCCGTACGTATAATATCATTCTCTTCATCTGAATCCATTATTTCTGACTTTTTAATTAATACTCAGTAGTTCAATAATAACGGTTTTCTGACTTGTGTTAAAAGTCTGCCTCTGCTTACCAGGCGTTAATATATTTCCTCAAATAAATCTCTTATTAAACAATCACTAAACAGGAACTACAGCTTGAAGCTAATTTAATAAAAAAGATTGAAATTATATATTGTAATACTCACCTCCGGTATCCAGACATAAGTTTATTCGAAACTATTTTGTACTGCTTTTTGTACTGCTAATGAAAATGGCCTCGTAAATACTTGATTTACAAGGCCATTTGATTTTGATAGTCGGGGTGAGAAGTATCACTTCTCCGACATCATTTTAATCCAGAGATCCCTTGCTTCGAACTTCTGACTACCGGCTGGAAAAAACAGATCTATCTGATCCATCCCCTTAATCATACTGCTTCTCCATATTTTTATTTGGCTTCTCCTTATCCTCCTGCTCTTCGCATGGACTCTTTGGCCTGTTGTTACCATTGCCCGACAGAGGCTCCCTGTCGGCAATGATACATACCGACCATTGTCCCATCGACCCCGGATTTTTAGTGCTAACCGTTACCGTCAGGTTTCCTGTAAAAAGATAATACTGCCCCGGCCGGAGGGTGTATGGCTTACCTTTCACAACAGCATCGCCTCCTCCCGCAATAGGCATAAAGTATAGACTGCTTGCCGGACCTGAATACCTGAAGTTTTTATTTGTCAGTGTATCCCGTACGATGGTTCCGGATGGTGTAACCATACAGAATTCCCATGAGGAATTACCGGGATTAATCCTGATTCCGCATGGCTTCAGCTCTTCTATTACTACTTTTCCAGAATATGAGTCCGACCCGCAATCGTTCTTGGCTGTAACCATTATTGTATATGAACCCGGATTGAGCTTAAATACCGAACTGATCTCCCCGGTGCCCGGAACATAGACAAATCCATCGAACGGGCTGTCATTCAGAGTGACTGTAATGTCGCTCCTGTTTTTCACATTGCTCACCGATCCTTTCAGCTCATGAGTGGCATCTGCCCTGTTAACAGCTGCCAGGTTGATTGTGACCTGGGGCGGAACACATGGCTGCTGAACCGAGACCGAAGCTGTTTTGTTATCTGTCCCGCACTCGTTCTTAACTGTAACCTTTATTGTATATGAACCGGGATTAAGCTTAAATACCGAACTGATCTCCCCTGTGCCCGGAACATATGTAAATCCATCGAACGGGTTGTCATTCAGGGTGACTGTAATGTCGCTCCTGTTTTTCACATTGCTCACGGATCCCTTCAGCTCATGTGTGGCATCTTCCCTGTTAACGTCTGTAATGCTGAAAATTATACCTGGCCCGGGACAAGGTTTCTCAATAATAACCTCTCCCGGTTTGTAAAAGACGGTACAGGTTATTTTCTGTGTACTGCAATTATTTGCAGCAGAAATAACATAAGTGTTTATCCCTGAAACAAGTGAGGCAACAAAAACTATTTCATTGCCATTAAAGTTATAATTGGTTATTGGCCTGTTATTTAATGTGATGGAAAGCTGGTCCCTGGCAACAATATTCCTGATCTCTGTCCTGATGGTAAAAGAGGGGTTGTCGGTTGCTGACTCATTCTGAGCCGGTTCGATCATTTTCAGAAATGGAGGAGGACAGGGTCTGGTCTCTTTAAATATTTCCTGTGTCTTAACCTCCTGCCCGGCATCATTCCTGGCTGTAACCATAATTGTATTACTGCCTTCTCTTAACGTTACAGAGGTACTCAGGACAAATGAGTTGTCATCGTACGTAAAGCCGGAGACTCTTATTCCGTTGAAGGAAAGCGATATATTTTCTTTACTGGAAACCCCTGTTATTCTGGCTTTGAACTCTTGCAGCGGTTCAGATGTGTTAAACGGGCTGGTACCGGGATTCAGAATATTAATCGCAGGAGGAACCGCTTTAACAGGTTTTGTATATGTGATAGTTGCAAAATCTGAAGCAGAACCTGATTCATTCTTTCCTGTTACCTGAACGCTGTTGGTCCCTTCTTTCAAAGGGATGTTGGTTTTAACAACCCCCTCAGGACTGAAATTGAAGTTGGTGAAGCTTGTCCCGTTTACAGTTACAGTGACATCCTGCCATGCTTTTACATTCTTTGTCTGTACAGATATTGCCAGAATATTCTTATTAACCGTTAAAGGTGAGGCAGGTTCAATAAATTTTACCAGAGGAAGGACTACGGTTACCGGTCGATTATAAATAATTGCAACATCGTCGCTATTGCTTCCTGCTGCATTTGAAGCAGTTATTATAAGGGTGTTTTTACCTTCTGCCAGTGCTATTTTTGATTTGATATTTCCATATAAAGGATTAAAATCGAACGCTATGTTCTTATTATTCAAAACTACCTGAATATCCTGTTTGCCCTTTACATTCCTTGCCCTGGCTGTAATTTCAAGCGTTCCTTCAGCACTTGAATAGGTGTTTCCTGAAGGAATAATTATTTCAACCAGAGGAGGTGACATGGAAATTACAGGATTGTTATTGGTCACCGGTCTCTCAGTAACCGGCGGATTATAAACTGTTACAGGAGTGTTTGTTACTGTATAGCTTCCCCTCCGGGCCGAACCTGATGATCTGCCTCCGATTATCCATTTGAAGCCGAGGGATGTATAGTGGTTCCTGTCTTTTGGTGAGCCGGATAAAGTATTATTATCAATATCGATCCCCGTGAAACTGTTATTCTCGGTAAGAGAGAAGTTTATCTTATGTTCTATCCCCAGAGAGAAACTGCGCGAAAACTGATAGCCGAGGTATATACCGGCTGTTGGCATGAGTGCTCCCTTGCCTGTAAGTTTTGTTTCATAGTTCCCGTCAGTCAGATTCAACAGGTCCGTGTATACCTGTTTCTTTGACTGGAGAGCATCGATGACGCTGTAATCATACAGATTTCCGCTTTCATCGAGCAGGTCAGTGGCGGTTATACCATGAGTAATTCCCGCACCGGCAAAACCTGTAATTACGATTCGTGTTCTTTCCCTGAGGCGGTTCAGTGTGAGTCCCATCTCGAGGTCGTAGTTGAAAAATTCGTAACGGATATTGCTGAAGGTACCATCAGGGTTTATCCTGTGATCATGAGCCATGTTCTCTCCCGCAAGGAAACGGAATTTCCAGTCGACAGATAAAAATGCATTCTCCTTTTTATATAAATAGCTTCCCAGGGTAAAGTCGAATCCACCGCCTTTTGAGTTTGCTATATCCGACTGCTGATAAGCTGCCCCAACGCCAAATCCGATAGTCATGCCTCTGTTGGTTTCAAAACTGGCTTTTTGTGCCACTGTCCTGTTAATGACAAGGAATGTCAATACAAATAAGATCAGGTATCGGTAAACTAAATTCATTGCAACAGGTTTTGGTTTGTGTTCAAACAAGACATAAAGGTATAAAAATCATTTCACCAATACCGGTGAAGATACTTTAAGATACCCTGATTTAGTTTTTCGTTCTTTTGGGATCCGATGGCCAGCTTATCATTCTCCGGATTTTATTCAAAACCATGAAACGGTATATCATCATCGGGATCCTTATCGAATGGACCAACACCAGGAGGATTAAATAATCCCCACCGGTCAATTATGTAATCCCATTTATCAAATCCTGCCACCCAGTCTATGAACAGGAGCCGGTATTCTTCAATAAGCTCTCTGACAATTTTATAATATTCGACATATTTAAAACCAAACATATCGAGTGAATGCTGCCGGACCATCAGGTCCCGTGCTGCTTTGCGTATTATAGCCGCATTTTCCATCTTAAGGTCATACAATCCTGCAGCCTCAGCGCCGGCAACTTTTACAGTCAGTTGTGCTGCATCAGATAGCATACAGGCTTTTATATCCATCAGGTATTCATCATTCTCGGGTATAAGAGCCGCAATTTTATCTATCATATCAAGGATTTCTTTTCCTTTCCGGTATATAAGAAGGCTTTCCGTACGTATAATATCATTCTCTTCATCTGAATCCATTATTTCTGACTTTTTAATTAATACTCAGTAGTTCAATAATAACGGTTTTCTGACTTGTGTTAAAAGTCTGCC
>JADDYF010000237.1 GCA_015712185.1 Bacteroidales bacterium | reverse complement strand
CGAAGTAATGTAATTGTATCTCTCCATCTGGCTGATCACCACATTCCTTCTGTTTTTTGCATTTTCCGGATGAAGCCGGGGATTGTAATAATCATTTGCTTTAAGGATGCCAACCAGAACTGCAGATTCCTCGATTCTCAATTCTTCGACTTTCCTGCTGAAATAACGTCTTGATGCTGCTTCAACGCCAAAGACATTCTCCCCGAAAGAGACTGTATTCAGATAAAGGGTGAGTATATCTTCTTTTGTAAATATTTTTTCAAGACGACGTGCAAGGATGGCCTCTTTTGTCTTGTTAATAATAACGGAAGCTGATCCGCCATTTTTTCTTCCAAACATATTTTTTGCCAGCTGCTGTGTAATGGTGCTCCCCCCTCCTGAACTTTCCTTATTAAACAGGATTGTTTTTATAAGGACTCTGAACAGGCTTTTTGAATCGATCCCCTCATGTTCAAAGAAACGTGCATCCTCAGTGGCTATCAATGCATTCCGTAGATGTAACGGAATCTGACCGAAGGAGATATTAGTTCTGTTCTCGGAAAAGATCTTACCGATGAGTTCACCATTTTCGGACAACACAACTGACGCTGCAGCATTCTTATAGCTGAGTAATGCTTCTTTATCCTGCAGGCGGCCGAATGCACCTGCATACACCGAGAGAATGAAAATTGCCGGAATTATAATAGCTACGGCAATTACTGTCAGGATTATTTTCACGGTCTTATTCATCACCCACGGGCTGCTGAATGTCTTTAAACAACAAATTTACCAATAATAGTGCTCCGGAAATGAACAGTTTTCCGAACATTATGAGATTTGAATTGTCAATTATTTGTAAAACACTTTTACTTAAGAAATATAAAAATTACTTCGTAATGCATAACAGTCATCTAATTTAATCTAACGTATGAAAAATTTTTTACTCAATTCTTATTCAGGAATCGGCAATATTCATGTAATTCCTGGGCTGGTATTATTTTTTGTTCTGAGCATTAACCTGCAGGGACAGAAATATCAGATGATTCTGACTGAAGACTGGAAGAACGGGGCATGGCAAAACTCAAATAAGACCGCCTATACTTATGACGGAAATGAATTCCTGATCAGCACCCTGTCACAAAGCTGGGACGAGACATTACCCGGATGGGTAAATAGCACGAAATCGCTTCATTCCAATAATCCGGATGGTACTGTAAACAACACAATCGCTCAGATCTGGGATGATCAGGACAACGTCTGGAAAGATATGCAACGTATTACCTATACATATAATACAGCCAAAAAAGTGCTCACAGCAGTAACTGAAACGTGGACCGGATCTGACTGGCTTAATTTTGCCAAACAGACAAATACTTATGACGGGAACAATTACCTCACCAATGAGCTGTCACAAACCTGGGATTTTGTGTCCAACTGGAATAACGTAAGGCAGTCAAACTATACAAATAATCCTGACGGTACCCCAAACCAGGTTATTGATCAGGTTTGGATCGTGATCCCGGGTAACTGGACAGATTCGGAAAGATCAACATTTACGTATAATGCTTCCGGCGGAGTGCTTACTGAACTACACGAAGTCTGGAGCACAGGTACCTGGGTAAACAATGCACTGTATACCAATACATGGGATTTAAACAATCGTATTACAAAGGAACTTTCACAGGCATGGGTCACCGGCATTAATAACTGGGATAATGAAGCTCAGTCAGACTATGCATACAACACTGATGGAACCCTATACCAGATCGTCAGTCAATCATGGCAGACTGATACAGACACATGGCTGAATGCACAGAGAATAACATTCACATATGTACCGACCACTGGCCGCCAGGAAATCAGGGAAAGAGCATCTTTCATACTTTACCCGAATCCTGCAGGTGATTTTGTAACAATCCGGTCAGATTATGATGTTCACTCCGCTAAATATTCGCTGGAAGATCAATCAGGGAAACAGGTCATAACCGGAAAGCTCGGGGGAACGATTACGACGCTGGATATATCCAGGCTGCCTGCCGGAATTTATTTCCTGCGTGTAGGTGAGCGTGGCCAGAATATTTATAAAATATTAAAGAAATAAGTAAATCTCATTCCCGCGACACGGTATTTACAGGATTTGCACTGGCGGCTTTTACTGAAATCAGGCTTACGGTTATCAGAGCAATTATCAGAGTCACCAGCAATGAGACTATAAAGGGAATCAGTGTGGCCAATACGAAAGGTGACAATCCGAAATTCATCCGGTAAGCAAAACCCACGATCCATCTTTCCATCAGGTAATATGCCACCGGCCATGAAACCACATTCGATATAAGGACGAGAAGGAGGAAATCCTTATTCAGCAGCCACACAACCTGGTCAACACGTGCTCCCATTATCTTGCGTAGTCCTGTCTCTTTTGACCGCTGCTCGGTAACATAAGATGAAAGTCCAAGCAGACCGAGACATGCAATAAAAATGGTCATAAGTGAAAAGATGTTGAACAGCGAGTTGAGCTTATTTTCCGCCGTATACATTTCATCGAGCTTATCTGCAAAGAAGAAATAATTAAAAGGCAGTGTGTTTCCCATATCCTGCTGTACTCTTTTAACATTTTCGATGGTTGCGGGAATATTCCTGCCGCTGATCCTGACATAGAAATATGTGGTCGGAGTTCTGCTGACAACAAAAATAAAGGGTTCGATGGTATTATGTATCGAGGTAAAATGGAAGTCCTTTACCACTCCGATAACGACCCCATCTCTCTGGGCGTTGCCAGTAGCCGGGTCGATGCCGAATTTGACTCTTTTTCCCAGTGCATTGTTACCCCATCCGAATGCTTTTACCGCTGCTTCATTTACAATAAATGCCTGTGTTACATCGGAAGGTTTCGACTTGTCGAAGTTCCTGCCTTCCAGTATTTTCATCTTCATGACATCGATGAAATCGTGGTCGACGATTGAAAAGCTCGTTGCAAGCTCCACCATGCTGCTGTCCTTCTCGATGAGGAAGACCACCTTACTGGCCATCAGCGGGGGAACAAGCACTGCTGACGATACTCCTTCAACGTCAGTGAGGGTCAGCAGCTCATCCTTGAATGACTGCAGCTTCCTGTTTATAAATGCAGTATCCCTTATCGGGATGATCATCACATTTTCCTTATTCAGGCCCAGATCCTTATTCCTTATATACTTTTGCTGACCCGACACTATTATTGTGCCAATTATCAAAATACCGGAAATCGCAAACTGGAAAACGACAAGGATCTTTCTGAGCAGCCCTTTACCCTGATGCGGGTTCACATTGCTCTTAAGAACATCGACCGGTGAAAAAGAGGACAGATAAAATGCAGGATAACTCCCTGAAATGAGTCCGACAAAAAGGGTTATCAGCAATATCAATATGAATGTGACCGGTTCAAACAGATTACCTATTTTAATCGTTTTATCAGTCAAAACATTAAATGATGGCAGTATAAACATGGCAGCGATCAGAGACAGAATCAAAGCAATGATCACCAGCACCATCGATTCGCTTATGAACTGACGTATCAGGGTTCCTTTGCCGGCGCCTATCACTTTCCTCAGGCCCACCTCCTTTGAACGGTTTGTAGACCGGGCGGTCGCCATATTCATATAATTGAGGCTGGCTATAAGAAGCATGAAAACCCCGACAAGTGAGAAAATAAGGATGTAATTAACGTTACCGACAGGCAGGTCAAATTCCAGCTTTGAGCCAAAATGGACCTTATCGATCCTGGTTGCCATAAGCCGGAATGTCGCATTAATCTGCTTGCCTAGGGAGCTCATATACTTGTCATAAAAACCTGGAAATTTCGAAAGCAGATCTTCAATCCTTGCATTGTCATCAAGAAGAATATACCCGAAAGCGGAAATATTCCAGTATGACGGTGCACTCCTTGAATTGAAATTGTCAACCCCGATAATTTCAACAATCGTTGCCATCGAGACAAGACAATCAAACCTCAGGTGCGAATTGGCAGGTATATCCTTTATGACACCTGTCACCCGTACGTTCCCGAAATTACTTGTTGTCAATACCTCACCAACAGGATTCTCCCTGCCAAAATACTTTGATGCAAAACTTTCGGTTATAACAATGGTATTTGGATCATTCAGCGCCTTGTCGGGAGATCCCAGGACAAACTCATAATCAAAAACCTTAAACACTGTCGAATCGGCGAAATAAAACTTGTCCTCAAAGAATTTGAGATCCTTGTACTGGAAAAGGATATCCTGTATTCCGAAGCCCACAAAACGGGCAATCTCTTTAATCTCAGGGTACTCATCCTTTAATGTCGGGGCCATCGGGATTGGGACAAGAGCTGCAAGGGTAGCTTTGCCCGATATGTTGAAATCGCTCTCCAGCCTGTAGATCCTGTCATAATTCTTATTATGCTTATCAAATGTAAGCTCTTCCTTAACATATAATAAGATCAGGATTGCACATGTGATGCCGATTGCCGGACCGAAAATATTCAGGATAGAATAGAATTTATTCTTGATTATACTCCTGTAAGCTGTAATAAAATAATTCTTAAGCATGATCAGGGTTTTAGTTTAAGATCTCCCATTTAATATTGAAACACAATTTACTAAAAAGCAATTATTTGATAATCATTTAATAGACAAATGGTCCGTTTTACTTTGCAGAACAACAGAATCTGACAATAGGTAACACCTCGGCTTCCATGAGATATCCGTTGAGCGTCAGCTGTTTATAAAACCGACTGCGTTCCGGATATGCCTGTACAATCGTATATTATGAGCAGGAGAATGAAAACCGTCAATAACCTTCTCAGAACTTAAAGTTGAACCGGGCCGCCTGAATCTGATG
>JADDYF010000219.1 GCA_015712185.1 Bacteroidales bacterium | reverse complement strand
GTTACAGTTTCCCCTGATCTGAAAATCTGACCGCACCAGATACGCTACAATCAACAATCTCTCTTCAAGTGGTGCAGAATAAGAAACTCCCGGAACTGATTTCCGAAGGATTAGTTAAGCTAAGATCTTCTAATATTCCTAAGTCAGCTGAACATATAAACTAAAGGATCAGATGTATTTATTACCTTTTCCCTTGTCTTTCATCGGATTGTCGTCTTCATATTTTTCCCCTCCTCCCCCAAAAGGATGTAAGAAAAAATAAATAGTATCTTTTCTTATTGATCGCGTTATTTCTTCATCCTGAGGATTCTTGGGTAATTTCCTTCTTGTTAAATGTTCTCTTATGGCTGTAACAATAAGCATAAGAAGTATTACTGATATGTAGACAGTTAATACCCACCATTCATCGTCACCTTCCATAGTTTTGTCTTTTTTATCAATATTGTCCGACAAATATTGGTAACTTGAACAAGTAGCGTAAAAGTTAAGATTAATTTCATTCTTTTGACCACTTACTCATCCCCTTAAATCCCCCTCTCTACACGCGGTAGAGAGGGGGAAACCTGATCTTTGCGAAGGAGGGGGTGAGTACATGAAAAAATACAGAATCTCTTATACTTATTATCAAAAATCAGATTCTTTATTTTCTACCTCACATGTAATAAAACTTTCATACATACCTCTATATTTATAATTTACGTATAATTTAATCTTTTTGTTCTGACACTAATGCTTTTTTATCAAAGTAACATCAACAAAAAACCAAAGTCAATTTTATTTTGAAATGCATAATAGCCAGGGTCACACTGATCTTAGAATACTACCCGGCCAGGTGAGAGATGGACATGGCGCTTTTATCAATTTTAGCCATGTCCAGCACCGGTTTACCATCCGCAACAGTATTGTGCTGTAGGTGTTTGTTTTCTGCAGGCCTTTTTCAGTCAGTTGTTCCGGTATCTTTCTAATCAGGCCGACCGGGGCTGTTCCTTTTTCAACTTTCTGGTTTTAAAAATATTTGCAAGGCTGAGTATTAGAAAAACCGTACAAACTCCTGTAACCATACCAATTGTGAATGACAATATTACCAGAAATGAAGGTGTAACCTTGAAAAACAGTAAAGCAGAAATTATTAAGCATATTATTACAGCTAAAAATGCTGTGACGATAATCAGGATTTTGTTTTTCATAATATGAGCTTTTAAAGAGCTAAGTTAATAATAATTACTCCATTAACAGTAATAAAAGATAGCCGGATTGACCAGAAAACATTAAAAAGCATGTGCATGTTAATTATTGGTAATTTTGTATAAAGACATTGAAGTGATATTTCCGGGAGAATATTACAATGAATAAGAAAGGTAATATAACAATTTTCGGCAGGGAACTGATTGATGAGCAGCCGATAAGGCAGATTGAAAGGTGTATCACATCAGAACATGATATTGCTGTTCTGAATGCAGATGCTCATTACGGTTATGGTCATCCGATAGGTGGTGCTGTTGCATATAAGGATAAGATTTCATTGTCGGGTGTGGGTTTTGATATTGCCTGCGGTAACTATGCCGTAAGGACCGATATACCGGCAAAAGAAACTAATGTTCAAAAGATAATGGATGAGATCTTCAGACGGATTTCTTTCGGTATTGGCAGGCCGAATAACGAGCCGGTTGATCACCCGGTGCTTGAAAAGGTACGGCTGGCAGAATTTGTCCCGCAAAGAAAGTTATACTCGTTGGCAAAAGATCAGCTTGGAACTGTAGGCAGCGGGAACCATTTTGTTGACCTTTTTGAGGACGAAAATGGCTTCTTATGGATAGGTGTACACTTTGGCTCCAGAGGATTCGGACACAAAACAACAACCGGATTTATTGCATTATCAAGGGGAATGTCATTCAACGACAGAGCCAGGGAAGGCAGCATGGACGCCCCTCCTATTCTGTTTGATATTTCCAGCAACGTGGGACAATCCTATATCGAAGCAATGAATCTTGCAGGTGAATATGCCTATGCAGGCAGGGAAATGGTTGTGAAAAAGGTCCTGGAAATTCTTGACAATCCCGGTATAACTTATGAGGTCCATAATAACCATAATTTTGCCTGGCGGGAGGAACATTTCGGGGAGAAGTACTGGGTCGTTCGAAAAGGTTGCACACCGGCTTTCCCCAGCCAGAAAGGATTTATCGGTGCAACCATGGCAGATGATTCCGTGATCATTGAAGGTGTCGAATGCGATACCGCAAAAAAGGCGCTATATACTACCGTTCATGGTGCCGGCAGGATAATGTCGAGAACAAAATCCGCAGGAAGAAAGAAATGGATCAGAGGAAGGGATGGCATTAAGAGACTGATGACAATCAAAAAGGGAGATATAGATTTCGACGAAGTAAAACAAAAGATGAACAGCCTCAACATCGTGTTGAGAGGAAGCGATGCGGACGAAGCACCCGAATGTTATAAAAAACTGGATGAAGTACTGAAATACCAGGGCGATACAATAAGGATCCTCTTCAGATTACATCCTGTGGGCGTAGCTATGGCAGGATCGGAGGTCTTTGATCCATACAAGGATTAACACCGATTTATACTTAAGAATCACACCTGGCAGCGTTGTCGTTTTTTGTTTATTTCTGCATTTCAGCAATTTCTACAACGACTGTACTGCCTGCATCATTGCGCGAGCATAGGCAACATTATATACCTGTCCGGTATTACTGCCCCCGCCTGGATACCCCCTGCCGGCAACATAGCCGGGAAATTCTGTATCACGTGTAAAGAATCGGGGATGCTCAGGATAGATGCCTCTTGTATATCCGACCTTGAAAAACTCATGCATAACAGCGAACAAATTCACCTCCCCCACGTCAAAAAAGACCTCTTCATACTTATTGTATGCCTCCTGGGTCGTCACATTGCGGTAGTGTGCATGATTTATCTGGTCGCGTGATCCCATGTACCGGAGTACCTCCACAGGATCAAGCCCCATCTCGCGGCAGACTCCCGGATCATAGGTCATACCGTTGGCCGGACTCTTTACAATATCGAGCAGCCGCTTCCAGCCTTCATAAGTAGCCATGATCTGAGGCGAACCGTGACTGATTGGAGCCGGCGGGTCATTCGGATGCAGGGCAAGACGTACCCCGGCCTTCTCTGCAACTGGAATTACTTCTTTAAGAAAGTATGTGATATTGTCCCATACCTGCTCGGCAGTAAATGTACCTATCTCAGGTTTGGCGGGAAGGTCCTTTACAGGAGCATAATCGTAAGCAGTGATTCCCGAATCCCCCCGGCCTTTCTTTTCATAGTATCCCTCCATGAGCCTGTCGATGTACCAGTTATATTCAATGACAGGCAGTCCTGCAGCACCGGCTGCAACTATCGATTCCTTTATCTTTGCAATCTCTTCGTCGCGTCCCTCCCTGCCATAAATTGCATTGTTATGCCCTCCTATCATCATATTAATGACTGTCAGTCCGTTTGCCGTGTATCTGTCCATAACGGCACGAAGCTCTTCCGCTTTCCAGGGAATCCGGGGACCTCCCATCAGGACATAATCCACGCCCATCTGTTTAATGAATTGCATCTGCTTCTCATCAGAATTGATACCCGCACCGACACACAACTTCGGCGTATGGGGACCTTCGATTACCGGCCATTTGACATCACCGGAAGACTTTTCGCGGTTTTCCTTTTTACCTGAACCAGCACATCCGGTCAGTCCCGTGACTGACATTGCTGCTGCCACTGAAGCAGTATTCCTGATAAAATTTCTGCGGTTGTATTTCATGATTTAATTATGGATTCTTCAGACATCGGACAGAAAAACCGTTTTGCTTTTTATACCAGTCTCCATCCGCATAATCTACATTGTAGTACAAAATCATAACCCCGGCATGTGTGGTACTGTAATCCAGGGTCGTCCAATAGAAGCCATAGTAACCCATAACCCTGAAATCATCGTAACGCTGGCCGCCCGGAAGGCCTGTCCAGCCTGTTTCATTCGTAGCTCCCGTATTAGGTGAATACCAGTGAGTTGTCCCGGCTTCTTTTATTTTACCTCCGCTGGCACCTTCACTTCCCAGATAGTCATCGAGTACGTAGAATTCAGGTTCCGATGGTACATGCCAGCCTGCAGGACAAAGTTTGCCCGTATTAACTGCATACCAGTTATACAAAGCGCCATAAGTTATTTTGTAAGTTGCAGCATCGTTGTTATACCAGCAATAACCCGGAGCAGTCAAGTTGAGCCATTCAGCAGGATCGGTAACATTAGGTATGGATGTTTCATCATTATATCTGGTTGTTTTAAGGTTTTCTGCCATCCAGATCTGCGTACCTATCTGCACAATCGGATAATCGTTGCCATAGCCATGGGTACATGCAATAAAGTTAAATGTGATGGCTTTGCTTGAAGCAGGCACATCTGTTATTACTGTACTGTAGTTTCCAGAAATACCAGTCAGTTTTAACCGATCGCCTGTGTTATAATGCATAATGGTTTCTTAATTTATACCTTTTGAATCACTTTGCTTTTCTTGTAAGACTGCTGGGTCGTCAGTATTCTCAAATACTATTTTTGCATTGGGATTCTTTGAGCCGGAGCTTATTAAGCTGCCGCTGAATGAATATCTACCAAAACTAATCCTTACAAAATATATCCACTTTTCAACATTTTGAATACCGTAAGTATGTTGTCCTTTTGGTTATAAATCTCGGGTTTGTGCGATTTCTCTGCCTGTAAGATCATACATTGTAATTAGAGTCTTCCCTGATTCAGGTAAATTAAACTGTATTTTACCATGACCTATCAAAGGTTTCGGGTAAAACTATTTTACCTATTTTATCATCTTTAGTGGTTTCTGTTCCGGAGATAATCTTCAAAATTTCATTCCTTATTAATAAAAACACTCGAGCTTATTCTGTTTTCATTATTCTGTATTTTAATAACATACAAACCATTGCTTATTCCTTCTAAATTGTATGTCTCAGTTTGAATCCCCGGTTCTTTATAATCATCATTTAGAAGTTTGATTAATCTCCCTGTTATATCATATAGGCTAATCGAAATTTTTTCCTTAGATTCAATAAGATACTTTAAAGTAAGATATTTCTCAACCGGGTTTGGATATGCAATTGCTTTATAATTATTTATGGATAAACTTTTCTCTACCTGAGTAACCGCAGAATTTGGCAAGAAAATATCATCAATCCAGCATCTGTCTGCACCTTCAGAGTATGACATATCTTTTTCATATGCCCATTTGAGTGTATGATTCCCCTGCTGAATCGGGAATTTAGCAATATCCCAATCAGATTCCCCTGACCATTCGTAAATAAGAATTCCATCAATATAAAAACGCAAACAGTCATAAGAATCCTCACTGGATACTTTATATGAAAAGAAAACAGAATCATTTTTGTTAACTACCATATCCAGTGAAATTTCACTTGTTTCACTATTCCCAATTCTACCGGAACAAAGTGAATAAATACCTGTATTTAGATATTCATTTGAGATTTCCCATTTACCCTGATTAGTGTTTATCCATTCAAATGGTGGTGATGAACTTAAATTTCCTGTTTCAAACGTTTCAGTATAATCATCGGCCAGGACCATCAATTTTGAATCATTTAATACTGTGCTTAAATTCATTAAATCGGTGAAACTGGCTTCAACACTTAATCTATAAAATCCACGCTTATCAGGACTGAAATTCACACTATTTCCTATAGAGGATGATAGTTGTGAAGTACTGCCCGTCGGTTTTTCAAGCTTCCACGTGAAATCAGAGACAATATCATCCCAGATGAGAACCAGTATTTTTGCATCAATTGAAATGAACTGAGGTTGATGTACAATAAATCCCGGGGATGCATAGAGACCTATTGTGTACAATTCCCGGGGGATTAAATAATATGAGCCAGATGAATAGGAAAACGGATTATAAATTTTTGGGATATCAAGTATTCTATCTCCAATATTAATCCCGGCATTTAATAAATTTGTGTCAAGAGACCTGTCATAATCAAAATCATTATCAGAAATCCTCCAAATCAGATTTTGATAATCAAAGTTGTCTTCACAATAAAAATCATTTTCATCAATATAGGTTAATAATTGATATAAATAGCCTGCATCATCAATATTTGACCAATAAGATACATTTGGTGAAACATCAAACCAATCATAACTGGGGATATGTTTATGAAGATCAATGCATGCTCCGTATAGACCCTCAAGTTGTTTGGATTCTCCAGGTTGCAAAAAAAGATGTTCACTATGTGTAATGGCAATATTTTGTTCGTAATCGTACTTGTTTATCAATATATCACCTGGTTGTATATCGATTACCAGGCCGGCTTTTGAAGCTATCTGATCAATATCAGATTGTAATGGAAATCCCATCAAAGGTTCACCCATAATATCATTTTCATGACCTGCTTCAGGAGGAGTTAACCTAAATACATCCGGTTTTTCGAGCCAGGCTTTAAGATCAGCTTCAGTAACTTCACAGGAGGGGCAGTTTTTATGCGCAAGATCATTATAATAGGAATAGTACATTTGGGCGAGATCATCACTTGTATATGTATTATTATCTTTTGAGCTTTTCCAATTTCCATCATCTTGCACTTCGTATGCAATGGATTGATCAGGGAGCCCCATTAAATGACCAGCTTCATGAGCATACGTTCGCTCTGGCGTTTCGCTTAATGTGCTCCAACCTCCAGAAGTAACTCCTGAATTCACTCCAAAATCTGTTCCAACTCCATTGACTCCACTTACAAATTCAGATTCAGGTGCATTAACAAGCTCTATTTGATGGTAACCAGGTGTTCCGGGAGGGGTATTGCTATCTGATATACGTGTTACAACATCCACTTCAAAAGTCTTGCCTTCAGTTGTCCTACTGGACCAAAAAATCTCTATGGCATCTTCGATTACTTGAATATTCTCATGTGTAGCTCCTTCACCATAAAATTCAATGAATAATTCTTCTTTTACTGTATTTGATGAATATGTTCCATCATTCGAGGCACTTATTGATACAACATCTCCCCAATAACTGCCTTTACTCGACACACTTGCGTATCCATCTCTCACAGCTCTTTGAAGTG
The DNA here is from genome assembly GCA_015712185.1 of Bacteroidales bacterium. Lineage (GTDB taxonomy): Bacteria > Bacteroidota > Bacteroidia > Bacteroidales > VadinHA17 > LD21. Next base: position 6,763 of record JADDYF010000219.1, on the reverse strand, counting down.
ACATTTCATAGGAAACAAATGTACCTGGATGTGCATAAGTTGTGCTGCTTTTGGTCGATTTCGGCTTAATTTGAAGATTTGGTAAAGGATTATCCTTTGTCGGCTTTGACAAATAATAAATTGATTTAGATCCCTCCTGATCACAAATATCAATCTGCTCAAAAACAGGAATTTCTGAAATATTATAAATGAGTTTGTAGCTTGGTAATATAACAGAATTAATCTTGTTTATAATATTATCAAATGGTTGAACAGCAACATTCTGGGTCCAGACTATATAGGTCAACGAATTTGCTGTTACTGCTAATGAAGCATATGTTCGGTCTGAAATTTTTGGATTACTGTATCCCTTTGCCAGAGAAAAGAAAGCATTGGTCTGAATAGCTTGCCAGATCTGTCCTAATTGTTCGGTCGTTAAAATAAATTGTTGATAGTCTAATGGATCTGATGCCGGATCGTTGGATTTATACCTGGAATAAATAGTAACCCCATTCGGTTGAATATATATGGATCTTATCTCTGAGCCTGGCATTATCCCCCCTGCCGTCGCAACTACCTTAAAATCACTGGGTGGATTTTGAGAATTAACAATTTCAGCTGATAAAAGACAATAGCTTAAAACCAGAAATAATTTGGCAACCGTTAATGAATTCATATCGATAGTTTTTAAGATTTAAAATATTATTAATATCATATAAATTGAAATTAAATAAGATATCGGCATCAATCGTCCATTAATCTTTCATACATCGAACAGACATACCATTTGGTTTTGAATATGAATCTCCCTCTATTTCGACTGAGTTATAATGGAGTATCCCCACACCTCCGTAGATAACCTCATCTTCAGTGGCTGACCAATAGTAACCGAGTTGTCCACGGCTCATAAAAGAACCGTCATAATAATAACGACGACCACCCGGAAGAGCTGTAAATCCTGTTTCGTTAGTTGCTCCGGTATTAGGTGATAACCAATGTGTTGTGCCAGTCTCTTTTAATTTACCGCCCGCCATTTCCAGACCACCCAGGTATGTCACGAAAGCAATAAACTCGTCATTTTTAGGTACATGCCATCCTGTGGGGCATAATTTACCTGTGTTAACCGTGAACCAGTTATATAAAGCACCATAGGCAGGTTTATATGTCAATGAATCATTGTTATACCAGCAATAACCCGGACTTGTTAAGTTTTTCCATGTAGTATTGTCAGTAACCTTGGGTATGCGTGTATTATCGTTGTATTTTGTGGTTTTAAGGTTTTCTGCCATCCAGATCTGTGTACCTATCTGGATGGTGGAGTAAGTATTCCCGTCCACATCAGATACTGTACCAGCTGCTCCTCTGGTCGAGAAAAAAACCTCATTTCCATAGTTTGTCCCTACATTATTGGTAGCATATGCCCTTACATAGTATTTTGTATTGATCGTTAATCCTGTCAGGTTACTGATGAAGATACCCGTTCCCGGTCCATCTGAGGTATGATTATTGGAAATTGTCGGGTTTGGTGATGTACCCCAGCAAACTCCACGTGTAGTAATTGCTGTACCTCCATCATAGTTTATATTGCCACCACTTACTGCGCTGGTTGTGGTAATTCCAGTAACAGGAGAAGTTGTTAGTTCCGGTATTGTTAATGGGAGTGTTGTAAAACTCTCCGTTTCTCCGTAAGAGGTTCCAATGCTATTTGTGGCATAAGCAATAATATAATAGGTTGAATTAGGATTTAATCCTGACTGATCAATTGAGAATAAACCTGTTCCTGAACCAAGAGGTAATTTTGATCCTTCTGAAACAGGCTGTTCTGAGGTTCCCCAATATACTCCTCTTTCAGTGACAACTGCGCCACCGTCGAATGTCACTTCACCTCCAATTGTTGCAGTTGAAGTAGTAAATATTGTAACGGGTGTTGTTTGGACTATCGGAGTAGTTGCTTTCAAGCAACGAATAGACATTCCATACTTTTTTCCTGCATAACCTCCTTTAATATCAAAATAATTATTAAAGATACCCCGATACCATGAATTTGCGACGTTATACTCCGAGGAAGTAAACCAGTATCCTGCGCCTCCTAAGTAAGAGAATGTACCATCCCAGTTCCGTGCACCACCGGGAAGAGCTGCAAATCCTGTTTCATCAGTAGCCCCGTTATTAGGAGAAGTCCAGTGTGCCAGACCCTTTTCCTTTAATTTACCACCAGCAATAGATTCTCCTCCTAAGAAAGTTGTAAGAAGTATTAAATCTTCATTTCTCGGCACATACCAGCCGACAGGGCAAACATTACGCGTATCTGTTGAAGCATGCCATGTGTACAGTCTACCATAGGATGAAACACTGTTCTCATCGCCATTATATGCCCATTGATACTTGGGATCGGTCTCATTTGTTATGTCTAATGTTGCTGGTGTGGTCGTTCCGATTAGATCACCATTATTATAAGTGGTCGTTTTAAGGTTTACTGCCATCCAGGCTTGGGTTCCTATCTCCACGATCGGATAGTCGTTATTATCACCATCACTACAAGCAATGAAATTGAATGTTATAGTTTTATCCTGTGATGGGATGTCTGTTTTTATAGTGGTATATCTTCCTGAATTCCCTGTAAACTTCAGCCTTATACCTGGCACATAGGCCATATCAACAGTGGACTGGGATCCTTTAGTTTCATTGTATAACTCTGTTTTATCAATTTGCAGATTGCCGTCAATTCGCTTAAGACTAATATCACCATTTGTTATGCTGGTGCTCAACAATTTCCCAGCTAACCGGTAAGTTTTACCTTCTACAATAATCAAATAATACCCTTTATTTAATCCTGAGAGTAGGAATACTTGTCTTGAGTTTTCTAAATAGTTTTGAATTCGAGCTACAAGTTTTCCAGTTATTTCAAAGACTGAAATAACTGCATTTCCAGATGCAGGCGGGTATAATTCTATAAATGAACTTACCCTCAAGGGATTAGGATAAATCTTGATTTCTGTTGCACGTGCGTTGTCTAATGAAGTAATACCAACAGTACCTGTAAGGTGTAAAATATCATCTCCATTCAGAACGAGACTCATTCCTGTTGTCATGTTCTCAACCTTAACGCTGTTCACTGTTGTGGAAGAGCCAGTCCCGGCGAAAGTGATAAGGTAATTCTGTGCATTTGCACTTAAAGTATAAAAAACAGCCAACGAAAACAGCAGCTTTTTCATGGAATTGATTTTAGAGTTTTATAAGAAGATCAGGTTCAATAAAATTTAGCGGGCCTACGAGTAAAAATAGGATAGTGACCTTTAATATATATATAGTAAAGTTACGACACATCATAATACAAGTCAAATTTATTTTAGCATAATAATCGTATTAACAATGTTCGGTTTCCAAAGGGAAATCATTGACTAAACCATCTGCCTGAACTGTGTTTTTAACATTTTTCCCCTAAAATTTCATATAATCTTCATAATACTGCTTTTAACTTGCCTCCTGAAAGTCAATTAAGAATTTACCAATATTCATAATCTGAGCCATGGTCTTACAAAGTCTGATGCAGGTTGCCTTTTCTAATATTGTCAGCCGTCCCGTAAAAAAAGTAATCGGAACGGATGTCATGGTGACTCAGGAATCCCGTAAGGTGATTCCCGACAAGAAATTCAGCCATGGGGTAACAGTATTTCCCAACATTTTTACCGCTACAAATCCCAGGTACATGGATCTTCCTGAAATCCTGAACAGGATTAAAAACGGGAACTCAAAGAACCATATAGTCCGTATCAGGGCGGGTGAGACCGGCCTGAAGAATGAGCTTTCATGTATATGCTTCTCAGGGATCTTTACGCATCGTACCGAAATAGGGCTGATCAAACACTCGGGACTGATTTGTCTCGACTACCATAACCCTCCTGATGTCAGCAGCTTCAGGGAACGGATTTGCATGAATCCGTTTACACATGCTGCATTCATTAGCCCGTCGGGAAAAGGATTAAAAGTAATTGTAAGAATAGCAGGAAATCATACTGAGGCCGTCAGGTCGCTGGCAAAATATTTTCCGGCAGAAAATCTCGAGCTGAAGGCAGAAGTTTCAAATATCTGTTTCGAGAGCTGGGATCCAAAGCTCTATTATAATCCTCATTCATTGGTATTCACTCCCTGACCCCGGCAAACTGTTTTCACCGCGGTCCCGATTGTTCCCGACACCTATCGGAACGGGACCGTGGTGAACACATCCCTTTAAGTACTGATATCTGCACCTGTATGCCAGCGTGATTTTATCGGGACACGTTCACTTTAATAACCTTTTTCCCTTAGTTTTTCCTGAAATCTCTGCCCCACTTTCATTCCCCACTGTTGACCTGCCTGCATAGATTCCTGTGTAATAAACGGATTTTTTTCAGCATATTTTTTTCCCACAGGTGTTTCAAAGAATTCGATAACTTTTTCCAGGTCAGATCGGGTAAGATGTTTCTGATAAACAGGCAGCAGCATTTCAACCAGCTCATCCAGGGATGTTTTTAGGAACTCTGATTCGAATTCGGTCCATACACTGTCAGGCACATTTGTCTGCTGTTGTTTAAATATATTAAACATCTGATTTATCCCCGCTTTAAAAGTTGCTTCAGTACCAGCTACTTCAAGCATTTTCTTCAAAGTGGTTTTATAAGTATTGTCAGTTTGTCCTTTCGCGGAGGTGATTGAAAAAACTAAAATGGAAATAGCAAAAATTGTTTTTTTCATAATATTTCAATTCATTCGGGATGTGTTAAACTGTAATATTTTATATATCATAATTACAATCCTGAAAATCATCAATAATACAATCTTAAATCAACATATTACTATGGCTCATTTATGAAATATGTCACATTGCTCATATATATTAATCACAAACCTGGATTATTTTACAGAGCGTTTAGATCCCCATCCCTGCCGATAGCTATGTCACACTTCAGAATTTATGTAACAATTTTTATTCTTCAGTGTAATTTACCCCCTTTCTTATTTCCCCCAGGGGGGAAAGGATAAATTGGCACCTCATTCCCCCAGGGGAAGGTGCGCAAAGCCTCCCGCAATCGGGACGGGAAAGGGGGTTTATGTAGACCAAATGCTTTATAAACCATATTAGCGCCATTATTATACGTTTTACTATACGTTTTATTATACGTTGTTATAACATCATTCTCTATCGATAAATCTTAACGATTAACCTCAGTCCCTGACGCATCTCACCGAATGCCCATCCTTCTTTTGATAACCATATCTGTTAATCCAGTTGTAATTGATGATAAGCTCCCAGTAAGAAGCATATGAATCATCCACCGGTGTTGCACTCCACCAGTACGCTGTGTCTCCGATTCCGCTGAAAAAAATCCCGGTGAGAAGTAAACCACCAGGTACTGCAGAAAATCCCGACTCATTTGTCGCACCTGAGTTCGGAGAGTTCCAGTGTGTCAGACCTGCTTCCTTGAGTTTGCCTCCGGCTACATTATTGCCGCCAAGATAACTGATCAGTGTTGTCCAGTCATTGTCGGTGGCTACATGCCAGCCTTCAGGAGCCAGATTCCGGACATCATTTACAGCGAACCAGTTATACAGTCTTCCATATATTGCAGCAAATTCAGCTTCGTTATTGTAATTGCAGTATGCACCTGAAGTCAGGTTCTTCCATTGATTGAGGTCAGTTATTTCGGGTATGGGATCTCCGTTTCTGTATTTGGTTGTTCTCAGGTTCTCGGCCATCCATGTCTGTGTTCCAATCTGAATAGTTTTATAAGAATTTCCATCAATATCAGTAAAAGTCCCATATGTTAAGGCTGTATTAAAGATGATCTCTCCTTCCCCTTGTCCGGGCAATGTGGAGAAACTGACCTGATTCCCATATGAAGTGCCTATGAAATTTCTTGCGAACGCCCTTAAATAATAGGTTTTGCCAGGTGTAAGTCTGGTAGCCTGGCTGGCGAACGATCCCATACCGGATCCGTCTGATGTCTGTCTGTTGTAGGTTGTAGGATTTTCAGAAATACTCCAGCAAACTCCTCTTTCCACTACTTCAGCACCACCTTCGTCAGTAACATTACCTCCGCAGGATACTGAGGTGGAAGTTATATTTACCGGATCAGAAGTAATAACTGTTGCAAACTCAGCTAAAGTCATAAAGGAAAATTCATCGCCATATGTTACACCTGCTCCATTGACTGCATAAGCTCTTACATAGTACGTTGTATTTCTCTTTAAACCAGAAAGGTTACTTGTATAAACTCCCAGCCCTTTCCCATCAAGTGTAAGTCCGGCATATGTGTTTAGTGTCGGACCACTTCTAATATCCCATACAACCCCTCTGGCATTTACTTTACTGCCTCCATCTGAAGTTATTTCACCTCCGCTGACAGCAGTAGTGGTTCCAATACTGGAAACAGTCTTAGTAGAAATTGTTGGCAACTCTGCTGTTTCTTCTTCATGACAGGATGAATTTACCAGAAGGAGAATTATCTGAATAACCGAAAAATATATTGAACTGTTCTTCACTTTAGGATTCCAGATCAAAATAAGATATAAAAATAATATATTAAAGTAGTTTTTTCATATTACATAAAATTCACTGAGCGCACTGGAATAAATTTCAAATAAGAGGTTCGTTTATAAACCTCCTGAGAAACGTATTAAGGATTCAACTATTTTCTTTGAACCACTTATGACAGAAAAGTTTCTGTTAATAATGTCATTATCAATAGAGTATTTTATTTCATTGCCTACTATATCCAGCATTACTCCTCCGGCTTCGGAAATT
>JADDYF010000174.1 GCA_015712185.1 Bacteroidales bacterium | reverse complement strand
CAGCCAGCTGTGCATTTTGCTTCTCCTGACTGTACATTTGTTTAAAATCCTCATCGATAAAGTAATACTGAAGCGGATCGTTGGAAGTGAATTCTTTCCACGTGTTCTCGATTCCGGTAATAGTCTGCTGAAAGTTCTGACCTGAAAGCCTTACTGTAATATATCCAAATCCGTAGTTTGCATCACCTTTACACTGGAACATATACGGTTGAACAGGATTCCTCAGCGATTCGAAATGAAAGTTACTTACTATTCCGACTACCTGTAAATTCCTGAATTTGCCTGAATCCTGGGGTTGGAGAAATCGTATTTTATCGATCTCGGTTATTCCGAAGTTTTTTGCAGCGCTTTCGTTTATGATGCATGCCTGGTTATCGGATGCAAACGACTTGTCAAAGCCACGGCCTTCGACAAGGTTCATTCCGTATGTATCGAGAAAATCATAATCGACCCAGTTTGTTTGCAGAAGCACCGACTCATCCCTCCTGCCTTCTATACCATACCCGTTCAGATTGTTATTCCGGCCCGGAACAGCAGTGGAGCTGGCAATATTAATAATTCCGGGTATCTCCTTCATGGCATTCTTGAAAGCTTCTATCTTGGATCCCAGAGCTTCAACCCTGTTTATTACAAGCATATTATCCTTATTGAATCCGGCATCCTTATTCAACATAAAGAATATCTGCCGGTACATTATCAGTGTTCCTGTTATCAGGAGAACTGAAACGGCAAACTGGAAGACGACAAGGATTCTTCTGAGTGTACCCCGGTGAGAACTTCCCTGGACATTACCTTTGATAACCTCGACAGGTTTGAAAGATGACAGGAAAAGGGCAGGATAAACTCCTGACAAAAATCCTACAAACAGCGAAAAAAGAAGTAAAACCGGGATGTTGTACCAGTTTGCCAGAAGCTTAAGTTTGAGGCTGGTTCCAAGCAGGCCGTTAAAATACGAAAGGCTTAACCATATGATCAGAATTGCCAGTATGAGTGAGATGAATGAAAGAATAAAAGACTCTGAGAGGAATTGTCCCATGAGCATTCCCCGGGTTGAACCGGACACTTTCTTGATCCCCACCTCCTTTGCCCTTCTGCTTGCCTGGGCTGTGGCCAGATTCATGAAATTAATTGCAGCAATAAGGACAATAAGTATTGAGATGCTCCCGAATATTACAAGGTATTTCGGATCGCTGGCAGGTTTGAACATTTGCTGGATTGAAGGATCGAGGCGGATATCGAGAATGTTCTGAAGGAAAAACCTGTACGTGTTACCCTGTGCAAAAAAATCCTGGAGACTGATTCCCATGAAACGCTGAACTTCAGGTCCAACATATTTCTCAAGCATTACAGGGATCTTTTCATCAACTGTTACATAGTTTGTATTTGGTTTCAACAAAAGATAGGTACTGAAACTGTTGCTCAGCCAGACCGGATTCTGTGACCGTGGATTTGTCATGAATGAAGTCAAAATACTTGCCTCGAAATGAGAGTTACCGGGAACATCCGACATAATTCCCGATATAATATATCTTGCTGTATCGTCCCCGATCTTAATCGCTTTATCCACCGGATCCTCATCACCGAAGATCTTCTTTGCGGTCGATGCGGAGAGAACTGCCCGCCTGGGGGAATTAAGCACATTCCCGGGATCTCCCTTTATTAACGGGATCGAGAAGAAATTAAAAAAAGATGAATCAGCTTCAACCACATGATCATCAGTAAATGTCTGATCTTCATATTCAACAATTGTGGGACCGCGGCCATTCATCCTGAGATAATCCTCAACTTCAGGGAATTCCTTTACCATGGTCGGACCAATAGGTGAACAGGTATACGCTCCCAGGAACTCCTGTCCACCGAGCTTGCCGTTAAGCACCAGTCTGAAGATCCTGTCTTTCTTGACATTGAATCTGTCATAACCTGCCTCGTTTATCACAAAAAGTGCAATAAGAAGGCTGCATGCAATACCTATTGACAAACCCAGAATATTGATAATTATATATGTTCGCTGTCTCTTAAAAGATCTGAGACTGTACTTTATCAGGTTTTGTAACATATGATCTGGTATTATGTTTATTATTCTGTTTTCAACGCTGTTGCCGGATTTATCAATGATGCTTTAAATGCCTGGAAGCTCACTGTGAAAAGTGCCAGGATGATTGCTCCTGCCGCGATTGCCGCAAATACAGGCAACGAAAGTTCGATCCTGCTGGCAAACTGTTTGAGAAGATTTCCGACTATGATCCAGCCAACCGGCAGAGCAATCATCAATGAAATCAGGATAAGGATCAGGAATTCGCTGACCATATTCCACAGAACTGTTAGTGAACCTGCACCCATAACTTTCATTATCCCTATCTGGTTTGTCTTTCTCTCTGCCGAAAAGGCAGATAATCCGTACAGACCGAGGCAGGCTATCAATATCGCAAGAATGGTGAAATATCTCAATATTTTAGTAAGACGTATTTGAGTACTGAAAAGTTTATTATAATCATCCTCAATAAAGAAATAGTCGAAGGGGTACTCGGGCAGAATATTCTTCCATACTGTTTCGGCTGTTTTGAGAGCTTCAGAGGTATTACCGGGAGCAAGCCTGATAAGTATATAACTTAGATATTCAGGAGGAGCAAGAGCGAAAGCGATAGGTTCAATGGGCTGGTCGGCTCCCTTGAAATGGAAGTTTTTTAGCACCCCGACTATTCTGCCGTTAAGCCCCATAAAGCTGAATCGTTTCCCAACCGCATCATCCACACCCATTATCTTAACTACTTCCTCATTGACAAGAAAATGGCCAGTCGTATCTCTTGCCAGATCTGAGCCAAATTCCCGTGAGAAATCCCTTCCCGAAACAAGCTTCATTTTCATTGTTTCAAGGTAATCATAATCGATTGCATTGGTGCCTATCAGGACCCTTTTTTCTGGATCCCTGCCATCCCAGTCAGCTCCTCCTGAATTACTACCGATCCTGACAGGATTGCTTCTTGCTGCCGTGACACCTTCGATCAGAGGTTCCTTCAGAAGTTCCTCTTTAAGAGAGTAATATTTAGGCTGCATATCGCGGGCCATCGGAATACAGACAAGATTTTCCCTGGTAAATCCCAGATCCTTTTCCTGAAGGTGTCTGAGCTGCTTGTACATAAATATGGCAGCCACTGCAATAAGTATGGAAAGTGTGAACTGGACCACAACAAGGATCTGCCTGAGGCGTCCGTTACCTTTCCCTGAAACCATCTCGCCTTTCAGTATAGCTACAGGCTGAAATGACGAGAGATAAAATGCCGGATAAATACCGGATATCATACCTGCAACAAATCCGACTGCAATTACACTCAGAACAAATTTAAACTGGAAAAGGCCGGACAGAGCAAAATTTTTTCCTGTAATGTTATTGAACACCGGGAGCAACAATCCGACCAGCAGCAATGCAAATATCAATGCAATCGCAACCATGAAGAGCGACTCCAGTAAAAACTGTATAATCAAGGTTTTCTGACCGGCGCCTGTAACTTTCTTAATACCAATTTCCTTTGTACGGGCTGATGCTTTTGCAGTCGAGAGATTAATAAAATTTATGCATGCGATAAGCAGTATAAAAACCGCAATCAGCGTAAATATAAAAATCACTATAACAGGACCTCTGCTGATCTCATACCCGAACTGGGAATGCAGGTGGATATCCAGCAGAGGGAATACCATATACTTTGTTGTCGTTTGCGGAAGATATTCGAGCACCACACCGGTAAGCTTCTCATTTACAGCTTCTGTGGCTGTTCCTTTCTCAAGCAGCAGGAAGGTAAGTATAGAATTGTTACCCCATGAGTCGCTTATGGCCCCGATCTCTCTCAGGAAGGAATAAGGTATCACGGCTTCAAAGGTGAACATTGAATTCCGGGGAAGATCTTCCATCACTCCGGTTACCATGAACTGGAATTTATTTTCAAGGGTAATGGTTTTTCCCACCGGATTTAGTGTTCCGAAATATTTTGAGGCCAGTTTCTCAACGAGCACAATGGAGCCGGGTAAATTTAAAGCAGTTACCGGATCGCCAAACACAAATGGCATAGTGAAGATTTTAAAGAGACCGGAGTCTGCAGCAATTACCGATGACTCAAAAGATACCTTATCCTCCTGCCTGAACAGGATCCTGGGTAAACGGTTAATACGGGTCTGCTCCCTTATCTCAGGTATCTTTTCTTTCCAGACCGGCCCGCTGGGATGTGGTGTTACAGTAACATGGTATCTCTCACCGGAATAGAACTGATCCTCTTCAACCCTGTATATGTTTGAGGCGCTGGTATGATATCTGTCAAAGCTCAATTCATCCTGTACCCAGAGCAGTATTAATAGCGAAGCTGCAAGGCCAGTTGCAAGGCCAGTTATATTGATAAAAGCAAAACCTTTGTGCTTCAAAATATTACGGAATGAAAACCGGAAGAAATTCCTGATCATGAAAGACATTTAATACTATTTAATGACGATTTTTTATCTGTTCTGTTGCATTGAAGGGAAAATAATGTCTTTAAATATACAGGTTTTACCCGCGATTCAGGCCTGCCTGGCAGTGCATTTGTTAATTTACTGTTAATCTATTCACATTGTAGTTACTATTGAAATATTATATTATAAATTTAATACCTCAATCAAATTTCTGTGAATTAATGCTAAAGAATCTGATAAAGACAACCATACGCCATATAAGAAAACATATGGGTTACAGCCTTCTGAATATCCTGGGACTTACACTGGGTATCACAAGTGCTCTTTTCCTTATTATTTATGTATCCGATGAAATAAGTTATGACAGGTATCACGTGAATGCAGGCAGGATATTCCGTGTTTCGTCAAAGATCACTGAACCCGACGACCAGTTCACATGGATTGTGGCACAGATACCTTTCGGACCTCAGGCTGTTCAGGATTATCCTGAAATAGAGTCATTTGTCCGGTTTATTAATATGCCCCGGGCATTGTACAAATTTGAGGACAAGGAGTATATTGAGGAGGATTTCTACTATGTCGATTCCACACTGTTTGATATTTTCTCTTACAGGATCATCAGAGGTGATGTCAGGTCTGCAGTAAAGGAACCGGGTAAAATAGCGCTGACAGAAACAGCCGCCTCCAGATATTTCGGAGATGCTGATCCTGTTGGAAAAGTTCTGACAACAGGCAGCAGCACATTTGAAGTGACGGGAGTTATTGAAGATGTGCCATCCAATTCTCATTTCCGGTTCGAAGCAGTAGCTGCAAGGAATAACCTTCCGAAACAAATCGGAAGCTGGGGTAACTTTGGTGTATTTACATACCTCCTTCTTCCGCGTGACCTGGATGTTAAAGCGTTTACGACCAAAATGAATGGTATGTATGACGCCCACATGAAATCAATATTCGGACCTCTTAATATCACGGTAGAATACCTTCTTGAACCTGTCACAAGGATTCATCTGTACTCCACAAATCCCGGTGAACCGGAGCCGACCGGGAGCATTACCTATGTGTATATCTTTGGAATCGTCGCACTCTTCCTGGTCCTCATCGCGGCAATGAATTATATGAACCTTGCTACTGCCCGTTCGGCCAGCCGTGCCCGTGAAGTTGGTATGCGCAAAGTTGCAGGATCGCACCGGTCAACCCTGATAGCACAATTCCTTTCCGAGTCAGTCGTCCTGACCGCCGTATCACTTATTATCAGTATAATCCTGCTTATGGTTCTGCTTCCGAAGTTTAATTTACTGGCCGGAAAATCATTCACTCTTTCAATACTATACAGCCCTGCTGCACTGATCTCCCTAATTGCTATTATACTTGTGGCAGGTATCATAGGCGGCAGCTATCCTGCGTTCTTCCTTTCGAAGTTCACACCTGTAACAGTACTAAAGGGAGAGATAACACAGGGATCGGCAGGCAGCATCTTCCGGAAGATCCTCGTTGTTATCCAGTTCACAGTTTCGGTGGTAATGATAATATGTACACTGGTGGTATTCAGACAGCTGAATTATTTGAAGAATATGGACCAGGGTTTTAACCAGGATGATGTATTAACACTTGAGCTCAACAGGGATATGATACGCAGGTATCCGCTGCTTAAACAAACACTTCGTGAAAATAATGATATCAGGTATGTCACTTCAACAAACACTCCGATGGGTGAAGGATCGGGAAAGCTGATATTCAATGTCGAGACAGATCAGGGTATGTCCCAGAGGGGTATTAATTTCACTGTAGTTGATCATGATTTTGTTGAAGCTCTTGGCATAAGAATAGTTAATGGTCGCGATTTCGATCTGGATATGCCGTCGGATACACTTTACAGCGTTGTGGTGAATGAGACATTCGTTAAAAGGATGGGCTGGAGTGATCCTATCGGGAAAAAAATTGAAGCCGGAGATGAAAATACTCTCCGTGCTAAAGTTATCGGAGTTATGGCAGACTATCACCAGACAGGCATGTATAACGAGATAGAATCGTTGCTCCTCGCCTACCGGCCTCTCAATAATATCATATATATAAAGCTGACCGGCAGCAACACCGAGCAGACTCTAGGCTTCATCGAAACTAAATGGAAGGAGATCTTCCCCGGACAGCCTTATTCTTATACATTTCTTTCGGAGAGATTCAGCAGACAGTTTGAGGCAGATGAGAAACGAGGACTCATCTTTACGCTTTTTACCATTCTGGCTATACTGATTGCCTGCCTGGGATTATTCGGACTCGCATCATACATGGTTGAGCACCGCACCAGGGAGATTGGCATAAGGAAAGTCTTCGGTGCAAGTGAAGGTGTCATTGTCCGGTTAATTTCCAGGGATTTCCTTTTGCTGATACTGATATCAATCATTATAGCAGTACCGCTTGCATATTATTTCATGAGCAGCTGGCTGCAGAATTATGTATACAGAACAAGGATAAGCATTTTACTTCTTATCCTTGCAGCGTTGCTGACAATAGTGATTACATTTCTTACAATCAGCTATAAAGCTTATCAGGCTTCTGTATTGAATCCGGCCAGTTCAATTAAAACTGAATGAGAAAAAGTAAGTTAATTAATAACCAGAGAAGCACGCGGAAGATATAGAGGAAAACCTTTGGATCATTCTTCAATAATAACTACGTCCCATGGTTTCAGGGATATTGAATCACCCTTTTTAAGAGTATTGTCTGTAAAAAGGTTGGTACCCCTGTTGTAATTATATGGAACCGTTACATCCTTTCCTGAATAGTTGAGATAATATCTGATGGTTTTACCCTGATCGTTGGTTCCCTGCCTTACAACAACAGGATAAGCTATATGATTATCGCTTTTTATTATTCCCAGTTCGAGAGCTTTCTTTGAGATTATTGCGCTCTGGATTTCGTTCGACACAAGGCAACCTTCATAAATAAGGGTTCCTTTTCCAAACCTATTTTCGGTGACAGCCGGGAATTTCCCGAAAAAGGGATCATCATAAAAAGCCAGTGGTTTAGCTGTATCAGGCATCAGGAATTCTATCCAGGTTCCGATAGAGTTGCCAGTCTGTCCAGTGTTGAATGGATCATCTTTAAGGGACAATGATGAAGCGCTTGAAAACTCCTGATAAAAGAATCCGCAGGCCTCGCGGAGAGGTCCGGGAGCTTTCACATGCCTGACAACTGAATTCTCATCACAGAAACCGCTTTTAACTGACATAATTACATGGCCTCCGTTCTTTACAAAATCCGAAATCTTCTTCAAAAGGGCATCGCTGGCCACATAGAGAGGCGGTATCATAAGAAGGTCGTAACCGGTAAAGTCAGCATTCTCAGTCAGCACAAAATCGACACCAATGTTTTGCCTGAAAGCTGCGCGGTGCATCTGTCGCAGAACATCCATATAGGCGTTGCCCTCTTTGATCGGCATATAGCTCAGGCCGAAATCCGATGCACGGCTGTACAGTATTGCAGCTCTGTTTCTGATCTTAAGGTTAACCAGCTTCGAACCGATTTTCTGCAGCTCGTGTGCCACCCGGCTTACTTCATTATAGAACCGGTTTGGCTCGAGATCGTGTCCCAGAACACCTTTCCAGTAGGTTTCCTGACCGTAGTGAATTGAATGCCAGTGCCAGTATTCAACCATGTTGGCTCCTCCGGCAAGGTGCGAATAGACGAAAAGCCTGCCCTGGCCGTCAAATGGAGGATACTGGTTTCTTGCATCCCAGCCTGTTGTCTGGGCGTTTGTTTCTGTTATGAGGTGGTTGTTTTTCTTCAGACTTCTGTAGAAATCGTCAGCCCACATCACATCTTCTCCCCTTGCATTATTCTGACTTCCATGATAGACGTTCAGGGACGGCATATCGAGCTTTCGCGATGCAGCCAGCTGATCGAGCGTGGTAAGTGACGGCATGAAGCAGTGTGTAATAAACTGGTCGGGTCTTTTATACTCAGTCACTATTCCGGCCTGCCACGTGAGATAATCGGCCACAACTTTCTGTCCATACATATCCCATTCAAGCTTGTATGACGGATTTGTAGCGCTGTGTCTTGTGGGGAACTCATCCCAGCCGTTGAGCGTCATTCCCCAGTAATTTAGCCCCCACAGCTTGTTCAGGGTATCAGTAGTTCTGTATTTACCCTTGAGGTAATCGACAAAACCTCTGAAAAAATCGTTGTTGGCAGCTCCGTACGTACCTGTCTCGTTATCAACCTGGTACCCGATAACAGCCGGATGTCCGGCATAGTGCTCCATGAGTTTTCTTATTATTCTTTCAGCATAGAAGAGATATGCCGGACTTGTGATATCGAAGTTCTGGCGGATGCCATAACTGCCTTTTGTACCGTTAAGCCTTTCAACAAATACCTCGGGATGTTTCAGTGCAAGCCATGCCGGAATTGAATAAGTCGGTGTGCCAAGAATTACTTTTATGCCGGCTTTGTGCATCCGGTCTATGATACGATCCATCCATGCAAACTCAAAGCGCCCTTCTTCAGGTTCGAAGAGGCTCCAGGTTGATTCCCCGAGCCGGACAACACTGATACCTGCCTCCTGCATCAGCTGAATATCTTTATCAAGCCTGTCGTATGGCATATACTCGTGATAATATGCCACGCCATATAAGATGGTGCTGAATCGGGATGGCTGCGCATTGATAACAAATGCACTTAAAATCAGCAGTAATGCCGTAATAAGTTTTTTCATGGTCCGGGATTTAAAAGTATTATTTGTATCTGCTCAGAATGTAAT
>JADDYF010000059.1 GCA_015712185.1 Bacteroidales bacterium | reverse complement strand
ATGAGCAGTATTCGTTAAAGAAAATTCTAATAATTTGGATTTCATCAGCATTACCAATGGCTATTTTAGCATTTGTAATTACTCCTGCTCTGATCCCAATAATCAATTTACCTCCTCTAATTATCTATTGGTTGGCTATTATTCTTGGATTGATATGGCAATTTGTCCTTTCTGTAATTATCCTTAAAAAGGATGGACACAAATTAAGCTGGTCTACCATTCAGAAAAGAATGAAGTTTCAAAAACCTCGAAATCCTAAAACCGGCAAATATAATAATTGGCTCTTTTTGTGGGTAATCCCTTTTATTGCATTGAGTGGTTTTATACAGTCAGGTGTTGGTTTCCCTGATTTGGACAGTATCGCCGGGCCATTGATTAATAATCTGCCTCAATATGATTTGTCGAAATTGGCAACACCTGAATACAAAGGAGCATGGTGGATTCTTGGATTGTTCCTTATAACCATGTTATTCAATTACTTTCTGGGTGAAGAATTTCTTTATAGAGGAATTCTATTACCTAAAATGAATGGTGTATTTGGCAAATGGGATTGGTTTGCAAATGGTGTACTGTTTGGCTTTTATCATCTTCACAAGCCACAGATAATAATATCAACGGCGCTTTTATTCGGTTTTTTATTTGCCTTTCCGACGAAACGTTTTCAATCCAGTTGGATGGCAGTTATAATCCATGGAATAGAAGGATTATTGGGTTTAATAATCGTTTTCCGGGTAATTTTGGGTATAATGTAATCCTGTGCAGTCATGTTAGGATAATCATGCTATAACGAAGCTCGCAGATGATTTAGAAATGACAGACTAAAATATAGGACAGTCGATCTATCTTTATTATAAATACTACTCTGATTGCAAGAAAAAATTAAAATCTAAGCCTAACACGGACAATAAAGGTCATTTGTTTGGCACACATTTCGCAATTTGTCTATGGTCCCAAAACTAAACCATCTCCAGCAACGAATCCTGACCACTCCGTACATTTTAACAGGTCATCTTGATCATGACTGAAACTCGGTTACCAAGACAGTTTACACCGCAACACTCAACCTGCCCAGATAAATCCTGCTCTGCAGCAAAAAGTGCGCCATGCTTCGCTCATTCCGGCTGGAACCAGGATTCATCTCTGATACAGATTCTCTGCTCCAGCCTCCATTTTCTCAGCAACACAAACGCCCTCTATTGTCAGGCCGTTGGGTGTAATGCTGAATTAACAAACAACAAAAACTCTCGAAACCATGGTTATAAAAAGAGATAACGCCATTGAGTTTGAAAAGCAAGGTGTTAAAATGAGGGTGTATAATTCCAAGGATGAATGCCCTGATGCATCCATTGTATATCAAGAGACACAGAAAGGGCATAACGAAGAATTCTATCACAGTAAAAGCAATTTTATTTTCTACATAATTGAAGGGTCAGGGACTTGGTTTATCGAAGATAAGCCATATAAAGTTGAGACTGGAGACGTTGTTATTATCCCACCAAATCATAAGTTTTATTATAAAGGCACTTTAAAGCAGATATGCATTACTGCGCCATCCTGGGAAATGGAATATGAACACCATGTAAGGAATATAGAATTGTAATCAAGTAAAGCACTACACCCAAGGCGTGTATAAGCCATTGCTGACTTGCTGTTTGCTAATAGTGGCTCTCCTTGGTAACTTGGTGTAACTAGATAGGGAATCACATTTGTGACGCAACGGCTCATACACGCGGGCGTTGTGCCGCATGCTCACATGTCACTTATTGTTAGTACCTTTAGACGCGATTAATTCAATATAGGAGATTAAAAGGAAGATATTGAAAAATTTAATAAATCTGACAAAAAGCATGTTGACCTTACTACTCTCAATAATATTGGGGTGTGCTCTCATTATTGTTTGCATCTTGTTTTATTATAGCCCCGGAAAGATCGAGCCATTTTTAGATAATAATGGAAAGGCTTTAGCTAATAGCATTTCAGAAAAAACCTTTGTAACTATAGGAGGTATTCGGCAGGGAATGATCATCAGAAGTAAAAACATCCATAATCCTGTATTGCTTTATGTACATGGCGGACCTGCTTTTCCAAATTATTTCCTGATAGAAAAATACACACCCGGACTTGAAGAAC
The DNA here is from genome assembly GCA_015712185.1 of Bacteroidales bacterium. GTDB lineage: Bacteria > Bacteroidota > Bacteroidia > Bacteroidales > VadinHA17 > LD21. Next base: position 4,969 of record JADDYF010000059.1, on the reverse strand, counting down.
ATTTTACTGTTTGTTACTGGGAACAGCGTGGCGGGGGTCTTTCGTACAGCCCTGATATACCTATAGAAACCATGACGTTTGAACAACTTACATCCGATGCTATTGAAGTTACCAACTATTTGCGTCAGCGTTTTGGAAAAGATAAAATATACCTGATGGCACTTTCCGGAGGAACTCCCTTTGCTATTCAGGCGGTAGCAAAGGCTCCACAGCTCTACAACGCATATATTGGCATGGCACAAATCACACGTCAGTCTGAGTCGGAACGGATTTGCTATAAATATATGGTGGAGCGGTACACCGTTACGGGCAATTCAGAAGCATTAGCCGAACTAAAAAAATATCCTCTTCTGAATACCGATACGAGTTTTGTGTCCTTTTACAAATCGTTCATCCGAGACAAAGATATGCACGAACTGGGTATTGGTACCATGCGAAATATGAAATCAGTTTTTAAAGGCGTGTTTATCCCAGTTTGGACTTGTAAAGCCTATACGCTCAAGGAGAAAATAAACATATGGGTTTCAAAATTCAAATTTGTAAAAAAAGCCAGGTTTATCGACGAGCTTTTTATTATAGATATTCCCACCAAGGTGCCTAAGCTTGATGTACCGGTATATTTTTTGAGTGGCAAATACGATTTAACCGTAAATATTGATTTGTCAAAAGCATATCTCGAAAAATTGCAGGCACCTATCAAAGGGTTTTATACTTTTGTGAATTCTGCGCATAGTCCACTTTTTGAAGAATCACAACGAGTTAAAGAAATTTTTGTTAACGATATATTGAAAGGAAAAACAAATTTGGCGGATAATTAGGACAAAAATGATGTAAATAAGCACGACGGCACAACACCGCATATAGTTCATTGCCGGCATAGTCCTCTTTCGAAGGTTGGCTCATTTTGGCTCCTCTTGTGTAACCAGAAAGGTGGGCCCTCAGAACCAGGCAACGAATCATATACGATAACGTTGTAGGCAATTTTTACAGACCGATTCGCAGATATACAATGATTTGACTAAATTTGCATGAAGCATGAAATATGAATAGGGTTATAATAAATAAGATATCAAGGTATTTTGATACCCAGCCAATTGAAAGGGCTTGGTTATTTGGTTCTTATGCCCGTTCAGAAGAGGATGCCAAAAGTGATATAGACATATTAGTAAACTTCATACCAAATGAAAAGGTAACACTTTTTAAATATGTTCACATTGTTAATGATTTACAAGCATTGACTGGCAAGAGAATTGATCTTGTTGAGGATGGTCAGTTAAAAAAGTTTGCTGAAAGAAGCGTTGAAAAAGAAAAAGTCTTAATCTATGAGAGAAAAGCCAAAGGATAACGAAAGGCTTCTTCATATGCTTGAGGCTATTGATAATATCTTTGAATTTGTTAATGGCAAGTCCTTCTAAGTTTATAAGAAAGATAAAATATTAAGGTTTGCCATAATTAAGAATCTTGAGATCATTGGTGAAGCAGCTTACCTATTGACCAAGGATTTTAAAAGCAAACACGATTCCATTGAATGGGGGGATATTATTGGCATGCGACATATCCTTGTACATGGATACTATCAGATAAAGGATGAAATTATCTGAGCAACAATAGAAACAGAGCTTGAGCCATTGAAAGTCAAACTTCAGAAACTCCTGGAATAAATAAAACTGCTTACAACAGCGTGTTTAATCAATTGCTTGCATGAAGTTGCGAATATTATCACTTTGGTGTGCTTTTGTGTATTTAGATATGGAATCACTTTGGCAGCGTAACTGATCATACACGCGATTGTTGGCTGTAATTTTATAAGATACACTGAAACAGATAAATATGAAAAGGAGAATTCTATTTGGCTTTTTGATAGCATGCATGCTTTCATTAGGTTACCTATGGTACTGCAATTCTGATAGGTATTATAAACTTAAAGATAATACAGGTTGCTCAACAATCCTTATAAATAATAAGGATACCATCATGGTTGGCCATAATCTTGATGATTATATTGAGGTTCCTGGTGTTGTTTATATAAATAAACGTGGAGTGATTAAAGAGAATATCAGTTGGTCAGATTTTAGTTGTTTGCGTGCTAAGAAAAGCAACAATAAAAGAATTCAATGGACCTCAAAATTTGGTTCCATCACTTACAATACATGGGGGAAAGATTTTCCAGATGGAGGGATGAATGAAGAGGGATTATACATTGGTGAAATGACCCTGATTGGGACAACCTGGATTGATACCGATGTTCCTGCATTTCATCATCATTTTTTCATGCAGTATATATTAGATAACTTTAAAACAACCCAGGAAGTTGTTGATATTATGGATAATATTAGGATTGATGGACATTGTCAATGGCATTATTTTGTTGCAGATAAATTTGGAAATACAGCAGTTATTGAATATTTAAATGATTCAATGAAAATATACACGGAAGAACAAATGCCATATAAAGTATTGTGCAATAGGGCTTATAAAAAGGAACTGGGTCTAATTCCCAGTAGTGACAGTCTATTTAATAAAATGCTAGATGAACAGTATAAGTCCAGAGATCTGCGTTTTATGTATGCACTTAAAAAGATGGGTGAATACTATGATACTATAAACACTCCCTTGTTAAATTTTGTATTCTCAATTTTAAGTGGTATGAACTTGGGAAATAATAAATGGTCAATTGTTTATGACATATCAAATCTTAAGATGTATTTTCGAACGAGTAAAGGGCAAGACATTAAATATTTAAGCTTCAGATCATTTGATTTCAACTGTAATACAGCTATTAAACTAATTGACATAAATTCAAATATTTCTGGAGATATTACAGATAACTTCGTGAATTATTCAGAGGAATTAAACAAGGATTTTATTAAGAAAAACTTTGACCAGATAAACTTTGGCTTTTTTGGAAATTTGTTCATTAAAGGAAGGTATCAGCGTAAAATAAACAAGTATTCTAATTCATTTAAATGTTCTAAGAATTAAAACTGCATTCAACACCGCATATAGCCAATGACGGGCTTTGGAAGTTGCTGATCAAAGCGTTTCAAGGGTAGCTCAGTGCTACCTGGACAAGTGATCGCCCTGAACTACCTGCCTGCCGAAGCACTGGCTTACCCTTGGGAAGGCAGGCGCAACGGCTCATACATGCGGACGTTGGGTTCAACCAATAAATAAAATACTGATGTATAACCAGATAAAGAAGTTATCAAAAGCATTGTTTCCTAAAAGAATTTTGTTCAAATATGAACCAAAATTTAGGTATGTATTATATCAATTTTATAAAGGAGTTAACTTTAAGTGCAATGTGTGTGATAAAAAACTTAGTAAGTTCATACACTTAAAGGATGGAGATAAACTTTGTCCACGATGCGGGAGCATATCTCGAACAAGGAGGTTATTTGATATATTAAATTCAGGATTTCTTAAAGAGGGCATAAATGTTTTAGATTTTTCCCCTTCTCGCAGTCTTTATCGCGTCTTTAAAAGTATATCAAGCATTAACTATACAAGTACTAATATCTCTGGTGATTTCTTATCGGACTTTCAATATGATATTAAGGATCTTCGCATAGAAAACGATAAATATGATTTAATAATATGTTATCATATTCTTGAACATATTGATGATGATAAAAAAGCTATGCAGGAATTATATAGGGTACTTAAAAAATCCGGAACTTGTATAATTCAAACTCCATTTAAGGATGGTGATATTTATGAAGATTCAAGTATTAATAACGAAATTGAAAGACTGAGACACTTTGGGCAAGAGGATCATGTTAGAATTTACTCCGCTAATGGTTTAAAGGATAGATTAGAGCAATGCGGATTTATAGTTAAAATCAAAGAATTTAATGATTCGGAGAACAATAGATTTGGTTTCAAATCAAATGAAAAGATAATACTTTGTACAAAGTGATTGGCAGCATGTTTGATGAATGTATTACTGACAAAAAGCAGATTATCTGATAAAGCCGCCTTCGCTGGCCAACCTCCGAGGCCTTTTAAGCTTCGGCGGCTGAAGCGCAACGGTTCATACGCGCGGGCATTGGGCGTCATTATCAGACAGACATAATATCTTAAAACAATTTGATATGATAAAATATGAAAGCAGTAGTCTATAACAAAAAAGGATCCCCCAATAAGCTAATTTATTCTGATATTGACAAACCTGTCCCAAACGATATTGAAGTATTAATAAAAATAGTTTCAGTATCAGCTAATGCAGCGGATTACCGTTCAATGAGAATGGGACTCATACCAAAAAGAAGGATTTTTGGTGCCGATATAGCCGGTAAGGTGGAATCGGTCGGTAATAAAATCCAAAAGTTTAAACCAGGGGATGAAGTTATGGGAGATCTTGCCGGTTGTGGATTTGGTGGTTTTGCTGAATATGTCGTGGCACCCGAAAAAGTTTTGATACATAAGCCAGCCAAAATATCATTTGAAGACGCCGCTTCTTTGCCAATAGCAGGAATAACAGCGCTGCAGGCTTTGCGCAACAAAGGAAACATTCAAAAGGGGCAAAAGGCCTTAATTGTGGGTAGCGGAGGTGGCGTTGGGACTTTTGCTGTCCAGCTTGCAAAGTATTTCGGTTCGGTTGTGACGGCTGTGTGTGGCCCAAATAATATAGAGCAAACGAAATCGTTAGGTGCAGATTATGTTATTGATTACACAAAAGAGGATTTTACAAGAGGTAAAGAACGTTACGACCTTATTTTAGCGGTAAACGGGAATTATTCACTTTTAGCCTGCAGGCGAATCCTGAATCCTAATGGTACATATGTTATGGTTGGTGGAGCCTTGTCGCAGATTTTTAAGTCACTCTTATTCGGTTGGCTGATGTCTATTGGTTCAAAAAAAATACGTTCTCTGGCAGCAAAGTCAGATCAAAATGACTTGGAGTTTATGGCAAGACTCACAGAGGATGACATAATAAGGCCAGTTATTGACCGGCGCTACCCACTTG
>JADDYF010000051.1 GCA_015712185.1 Bacteroidales bacterium | reverse complement strand
GCAAATCTTACTTTTATCATATGGGGATTGATGCAGGGTATCTTTCTGAGCATTGAAGCATTAACAAATAAGAAGAGAGCAATCGTTGAAAAAAAATATAGCCTGAGTAAAAATCCAATTTACATTTTCTTTAATATGCTGATTACTTACCTCTTGTTCACCTCTTCAACAATATTCGGAAGGACGACCAGCATGGATGATGCAATTTTAGTTTATAAAAAAATTTTTACAGATTCCGGCCCCCTTTTCATAGAAAAAACTACCCTGGCTTATGCTGCAATAGGGCTGTCTATTCTATTATTCAAGGACTTGAAAGATGAGTTCTTCCCTGCGAAGCTTCACTTTTTTGATAACAAGAATATATATATCCGTTATCTGGCATACTTATTTATTACATTCATCATCTTGCTGACCGGTGTATTGAACGGGGGACAGTTTATCTATTTCCAGTTTTGAAAAATGCAAAAATTCCTTTTCAAATTAGTACTGATCCTGAGTTTAATCATCTCAATTGATTTAATATTGGGTCAGATTCTTGAACCACTGATTTTTAAAGCTAAAAGTGGTACAATATTTAATTCACTATACGGAATAAGGGATTGTCATGAAGAAATTCTGATTATGGGAGATTCGGAGGTGAAGCATGGGATAATAAGTAGTCTGATAGAGGATACCCTGGGCTTGTCCTGTTACAATCTTGGACTTGACGGTAACAGTATTTATTACCAGTATGCAGTGCTCAAGGAAATACTGGGTAGGTATATTCCAAAGGTTATTGTTATTTCAAATTCAATAGCTCGTGAAAATGAAAGTACTTTAACTTCTTTATTCCCGTTTTATAAAAAGTATCGTCATATAAAAGAAACTATTCTCGAGGTCGCACCGGATGAAAAGTATAAACTTCTGTCAAACGCATATATATATAATTCTCTTATTTTTAAAATAATCCAGGGATTAACATCCTCCGAACCTGAGACCAACGGTTATAGACCGCTTTATAGCGGACAACATAACATCAGTTTTGAAGTGAATAATGAAACCAGAGAGTTTTCAATTGGTACATCCGAGAGGTCATTAAAATATTTTGAAGATTTCATAGTTTTAGCCTTATCATCCGGCTGCAAAGTCGTTGTGATTAATCCTCCAAAATACTGGTTTAACTCAAGACATAACCAGGCATCGGTTCTGAATGAAATAATCTCCCGCAATAAAGTAATATATTTTGATTATGAAAATGATACAACTTTTACAAATCACCCGGATTTATTTTACGACGGAGAGCATCTGAACCATAAAGGTGCAGGGATTTTCACCAGCCGCCTCATCACTGACCTGAAAGATGAAATCAACCTGGTTCAGGGTAAGAGTTCTGAATAATTCACAAATCAGTTGTCAAAGATATGATTCCTAAGAATCGAATATTCCTGTCACCTCCCCATATGTCAGGAGGTGAATTAAAATACATAAATGAAGCTTTTACCACCAATTGGATTGCACCACTGGGCCCGAATGTTGAAGCCTTTGAGAACTCACTTGCACATTATTGTGGCATCAAGCATGCTGTTGCTTTGAGTTCAGGAACTGCTGCAATCCACCTTGCCCTTATACTACTTGGAGTTGAAAAGGGTGATGAAGTCATTGCTCCCGCCTTTACGTTTTCAGCAACCATAAATCCTATCGTTTACCTGGGTGCCACACCTGTCCTCATTGACAGTGAACCTAACACCTGGAATATGGATCCCGATCTGCTGGAGAAAGCCATTAAAAGGCGCAGGGCGCAGGGCGCAGAGCGCAAGGTTAAGGCTATCATTGTTGTACATCTTTATGGTATGCCGGCAAATATGGACAGGATAATGGAAATAGCCGATAAAAATGATATACCTGTAATTGAAGATGCGGCAGAAGCCCTGGGCAGCAGGTATAACGGAAAACAGGTTGGGACTTATGGTAGGTTGGGAGTTCTGTCTTTCAACGGGAACAAGATTATTACGACATCAGGCGGAGGCGCATTAATATCTGATGATGAAGAATTGATTACGAAAGCAAGATTTCTTGCAACCCAGGCCAGGGATAAGGCTCCGCATTATCAGCATAGTCAGATTGGATATAATTACAGGATGAGCAACATCCTGGCAGGAATTGGGCGAGGACAGATGGAGGTTATTGATGACAGAGTAAAACAACGGAGAAAGAACTTCTCTTTTTATAAAGAGAGACTGAAAAATTACCAGGGTATTGAATTCCTCGATGAACCGGATAATTCATTTTTTTCAAATCGCTGGCTGACTACAATACTTATTGATAATCACAAGACCGGTATAACCCATGAAAAATTACAGCAATTGCTGGAAGAGGACAATATCGAATCAAGACCCTTGTGGAAACCGATGCACCTTCAGCCCGTTTTTACATCCTGCCCTGCTTATGTTAACGGAACTTCTGAAGGTTTTTTTTCGTCAGGACTTTGTTTACCATCAGGGACCAGTCTGACGGATGAAGATCGTTCCAGAATCATTAACATCATTGAAAAAATGCTTGTCTGATAGTAATATTTCCGGTTTATCTTAGCCATAGTTACCTGATACTTATCCTAAGCATAAATTAGATTATGGAGATCACCTCGATTTATTTCGGACTCTTTTCGGTAGTAGCAATTTTTGTATACTACCTGTTAAACCATAAGTTTAGATTAATATTTCTTGCAGTGCTGAGCTGCGCTTTTATAGCCAGTTATAATTACTTTTTACTT
>JADDYF010000041.1 GCA_015712185.1 Bacteroidales bacterium | reverse complement strand
AGTGTTCCTCAGGGATTTCTACCATTCAGGTACACAATCGATCCCGAGGAGCGTATCAGGGCGGGACAAGAGCTCCGGAATCCATTCCTCCCCACCGTAGAGGCCGTTGAAAGAGGCGAGTTAATCTTTACCACCTTCTGCATTGGTTGTCACGGGGCTGGCGGAAAAGGCGACGGACAATTATATTCCAGCGGATTATATCCACTGAAGCCGAGGGACCTTTCAGGTGAAGTTGTGCGGCAGCTGAAGGATGGTGAGATCTTTCATACAATAACACTTGGTTTCGGATCGATGGGCGCCCACGGATCCCAGGTAAAACCTGATGACAGGTGGAAACTGGTAAAATTCATCAGAAAGCTTCAGGACGAAGCAGCTATGAAACCGGACAGCATCTCTGCCGGCCAATCCTGATCTTACTGAGTGGCACTTTCTTCATTCAGGATTTTCAGGTATTCAATTATTTTCAGCACATCTTCATTGGTAAGTACCCCCTTATAACTTTGCATAAGATTCCTGGGATATCCCTTCACTATTTCCGAATTGGGATCGAAGACGGCTTTGTTTACATACGCCTCATCTACAGTGATGATAACATCTTTCCCGTCCCTGACCACTGTCTGCTGTTCCCCAAAGAGGTTCAGATAGCTCGGACCGATAATCTTCGATCCATCGGTTGAATGACAGGCGAAGCAGCCCTGGGTTCGCATTATTGTCTCACCTTCAGCACCGGGACCCGCTTCTTCCGGCACTACTGCTATCTTTGTGGTATCGATATACCATGCGTCGAACTTCTCCTTTGGTAAAACCGATACCGAAGATCGCATATAGGAATGATCCAGCCCGCAGTACTCGGCGCAGAAAATATCATATTTGCCTTCCGTCTCAGGAATGAACCACATTAGTTTTTTCCGTCCGGGTATCATATCTGACTTGATCCTGAATGCCGGGATGAACAGGCTGTGAATTACATCAAGCGAAATAAGATTGATTTTTACAGGAGTGTTTAATGGCACTATCAGCTCGTCGCTCTGCTTGCCATTCTCATACATGAATGAAAATTTCCACATCCTTGCAACACCTGTCACAGTCATGCCTTCCTCAGGCGGTTTGGACATTGGCTTCCATCCTGACCAGCCAAGGTAAAACATCCCCAGAGCCAGCAATACAGGAATTACGGTCCATGTTATCTCAAGCCATGTATTTCCCTCGACAGGTGATGCTACTTTATTCCTCTTTTTGTTATATCTGTAAACAAACCAGAGCATGGCGATTGTCAGTCCTGTCAGGAGGGCAAGTGAAATGCCGACAATAAACCAGAAGGCAGTATTATATGAACTGACAAAATTCGAGGCTTCTATCCCGGTTGATGAATACATAATGTTTATCTGAAGATATAATCAAGCAGTGTTATAATTATAACAGCGGTAATAAGCAATGTTACGAATGTAACCAGTACACCATACAGCCTGCTTTCAAACTTGAGATGCATAAATATCCGCAGGACAAACGATGATTTTACCGCAGCAATTATAAGCGCAAGCGCAACTGTTAAGGCACCAAGATAGATCTGCGTGAGAAACACCGAGGTAAGTGTCAGAAATATTAGCAAAGCCAGTACATACAGAAATGTACGGTAGGGGATAATATGATTTTTTTCTCTCTCTGTTTTTCCCATGACTATCAGGTGATAAGATAAAACAGGGGAAATAGAAAGATCCATATCATATCCACCAGGTGCCAGTACAAACCGCAATTCTCCAGCATAACATACTTACCGGAATTTATCCTGTTTGTGGAAATGAATACAATGACGAATCCCATAAAGACCAGCCCTACAATGATGTGCAGAGCATGAAGTCCTGTCATAAAATAGTACAGACCATAAAAAAGAACGTCTCCCTGTCCGCGTGTTGCAAGCACTGAAGAGCCGGGGTAAATATGTTCCCCGATATGTTCACCCCATTCAAAATATTTGTTTACAAGAAAAGCCAGGCCAAGCAGCGCTGTTGTTCCAAGAAGCAGCAATGCCGTCTTCCTGTCCTGTTTCCTTATAGCTGTGACAGACATGGCTATTGTTGCGCTGCTCACCAGCAGGATAATAGTGTTAACAGTTCCAACGGTTACACTGAGCTCCTCCGAGGCGAGATGGAACGCATCCGCATTCCTGAACCGGTATACAGAGTAAACGATGAACAGTCCTCCGAACAGAAGCATTTCAGTGAACAGAAAAAGCCACATTCCGAATTTGGAAGCCTGGTCATCACGGTATGTTTCTGAAACGGCTGTCATCGGTAGCTGTAAGGTCCTTTTGTAACTACTGGTTGTTCTTTAAAGTTCTCAGGCGGAGGAGGCGATGAGGTCGTCCATTCCAGTGTTTTCCCGCCCCAGGGATTGGCAGGGGCTTTATGTCCTGTCTTGAGCGATGTAAACAGATTGATTACGATTATTGCTGCTCCCGAGTAGAGAACCCACGATCCCATCGTTGACACAATATTTCCTGCATGAAAGATCATGTCGTAATCGAAGTACCTTCTTGGCATGCCTTTGGCTCCCAGGTAAAACATCGGGCCATAAAGTGTTATGAATCCTACAAAAAAGAGTAAAAGGCCAATGTTTGCCCATCTTGAATCATACATCCTGCCCGTGATTTTCGGATACCAGTAGTGCAATGCGCCGAAGAAGGCAAAACCTGTTCCCCCGAAAACTATAAAATGGAAATGAGCCAGCACGAAATGTGTATTGTGTAAATGGACATTGG
>JADDYF010000036.1 GCA_015712185.1 Bacteroidales bacterium | reverse complement strand
AAAGGCAATAGATTTCAGGCTCCCGGCGACAGACGGAAAGGAATACAGCCTTTCGGATTTTGACAAATATAAATATCTGGTAATTTTCTTTACCTGTAATCATTGTCCCTATGTTAAAGGTTCTGATGAAGTTACCAGGGCTACTGTAAACAAATATATAAGCAGGGGTGTGGGATTTGCAGGGATCAATGCAAACAGCGAAAGGACCTATGAGGAAGATAGCTTCCCGAATATGGTCGCCAGAATGGAAAAATATAAATTCCCATGGGTATACCTCTATGACAAGGACCAGTCTGTTGCGTGGGCATATGGTGCTCTGCGCACACCTCATTTCTATGTCTTTGATGAAGACAGGAAGCTTGTTTACACCGGCAGAGGTGTTGACAGTCCGCGCGATATCTCGCGAATGACTGTAAACAATCTCGATATAGTTCTGGATGAGCTTACTACAGGTAAACGGATATCGGTCGTCATGACAAATCCGATCGGCTGCAACATAAAATGGGAGGGAAGGGATGCCCACTGGATGCCTCCGGAGGCATGTGATCTTGTTTAATCATGAATATTATTATTAGTTTTGGATAAAATCCTGAAATCCAATTTAAAACCGTGACCATGAACAAACTAAAACAAATTCATGCCTTTGCGGCATTGATCCTGTCCAGTATGCTTTTTGTCCAGTATGGATGTGCTCAGAAACAACCATCCGATCTTTCTGCGGAGAGCATAATACCAAAACCTGTGTCTGTTACAGCGGGAGGGGGATATTTTAATCTCAGGCAGGGAACAGAAATTATTGTTGACGGCAGTTCTGAGGAGCTTTTAAAAGTCGGGCACTACCTGGCAGAAAGGCTGCGGCCTGCAACCGGGTATAAACTTGAGGTGAAAACAGCGGTAAAAGAACCGGGGCGCGGAATTTATCTGACCTTATCAGGTGCAGATCCGGCATCCGGGAATGAAGGGTACGAATTAACCGTCACGGAAAGACTGGTAAAGCTGACGGCTGCTGCACCGGAAGGTGTGTTCAGGGGAGTCCAGACCTTGAGGCAGATACTGCCTGCAGCTATTGAAAAGGCATCCGTGCAGGAAGGGTCATGGAAAATTCCAACAGGAACCGTTACAGATTATCCCGACTACTCATACAGAGGGGCAATGCTTGATGTCGCCCGGCATTTCTTCAGTGTTGAAGATGTAAAGCGGTTCACAGATTTTCTTGCCTTTTACAAGATGAATGTATTGCATCTTCATCTGTCTGATGATCAGGGATGGAGAATTGAAATCAGGTCGTGGCCGAACCTGACTTCGCACGGCGGCAGCACTCAGGTCGGAGGGGGCAAGGGAGGCTTTTATACACAGGAGCAATATGCTGACATCGTGAAATACGCCGGGGAACGTTATATTACGATAGTTCCCGAGATCGATATGCCCGGTCATACCAATGCAGCACTGGCATCGTATGCCGAGCTGAACTGCGACGGCAAGGCCAGGGAACTCTATACAGGTACAAATGTAGGCTTCAGCACATTATGCACAGGCAGCGAGACAACTTACAAATTCATTGATGATGTCATCCGCGAGCTGGCAGCGATGACGCCGGGCAGGTATATACATATCGGTGGAGATGAATCGCATGTTACAAAGGTGGAAGATTATATCCCCTTTATAAACAGGGTCCAGGAGATTGTTGCAGCCCATGGGAAACAGGTAATAGGGTGGGATGAAATTGCCCTGGCTACCCTGAAGCCCAACACGATTGCACAGTGCTGGGCAAGTGAAAAAAATTCCAATGCAGCAATCGGGCAGGGTGCTAAAATCCTTATGGCTCCAGCCAGAAAAGCTTATCTCGATATGCAGTATGATAAAACCACAAAGCTCGGACTTCACTGGGCAGGCTATATCGAGGTGGATGCCGCGTATAACTGGGATCCGGCAACACTTATTCCCGGGATCGTTAAGGAAAATATTATAGGGATAGAAGCTCCTTTATGGACTGAGACAATAACGAATATTGATGAGATAGAGTATATGGTTTTCCCGCGTCTCCCCGGATATGCGGAGATAGGATGGACCCCCGCTGCTTCAAGAAACTGGGATGAATATAAGATGAGGCTCGCAAGCCACGGGGAGAGGTTCAGCGCTATGGGAATAGATTACTACAGGTCTCCCCTTGTTTCATGGCCTCAGGGGAAATAGTCATGCACACTCAGTCCGTAAGCCATTTCTCCGAAAAGACTGCATGAGCGATATTCTTTACGTTTGATTTACCGCCATCGGCGGGTATCTGGTTCGTGAATGTCACATGGATCAGCCCGTCCCTGGTCTGTATGATTGCCGGGTAATGAGCCCTTGTCTGGCTGCCCGGCAAGCCGTTTATTATAGTCTTCCTGTAAAGCCATGTTTTGCCTTCATCCTTTGAAAGCATTACGGTAAGCCTGTGGCGTCCTTCATCGAGGTCGTTTGAGACGATCACCCAGCTGCTGCTCTTCAGTTTCGTCATGTCTGCTGCGGAACCGGGATTGGGTATTTCGGAATCTTCTACAACACTCCACGTCCTTCCCTGGTCGTGTGATGTGCTTTTCATCAGCCGCTTGGGTGACGGGCCGTTGTCGCGCATATATGCCGTAATTGAACTGTCATTACACATTGCAAGAGCAGGCTGTATGGATCCTGCACCCACTATCGGTTCGCTGAAAGACCATGATTCGCCGTTGTTTTGTGAGATTGCGATCAGGGAGAAGTCAAAGCCATCGGAGTACAGGGGCAGCAATATTCTGCTGCCACTCCTGAGGGGCTTGTTTCTTGTCTGCCATCCGATCCGCCTCATAAGAGGGTATCCGAGTTGTGTTCTGATTCTCTCACCCGCTTCATTCACCTCTGTCCCGTCGCGCATAAAGGATGAACCTTTTGCTATGGAGAAATATCTTGCAATCGCTGCATCCCAAATTTCCCGGGTTATGCTGCCGGCTCCTTCAGCTTTGATCTGGCCTTTCGCTGCAAGGCTGTTATAATAATCGTTATATTTCCTCTGAAGAGTGGCAACAAACGGATCATTTTCCCCTATACCCTCTGGTGTGCTGCCATCTGCCTTTACATGGAGTACATCCTGCCACGTCCATACAGGAGGCTTATCGGGTTGCAGATAATTGTCACTTATCCTGTATTTAATAAGAGATGATTCCCACTGGTACGCCAGCACGGTGTACCATACAAGCCACAAACGCGATCTGCCGTCAATAAAGAGAACCGGATTAATGTCAGGAAATCCTTCAACATCTGCAAGCACGAACGGACTGCTCCATTGCCCGTTCTTTCTGTTGTACCTTGCTCCCATTATTGCTACATCCTCAGCAGTTCTTTCTCCGCTTCCCTGGAACCAGGCTGCAAGGAGGTTGCCGTCAGGCAGCTCAGCAACTGTCGAACCATGACAATGCTGGTCCTGGTATGGAAAGATACTTTCGACAAGAATTGTGTCATGGACAGAGGTATTCATAGAATCAGTACCTCGCTTTCCGGTGCACGCTGAAAGAAGTATTACTAAAACAGACAGCAGGCGGCAGATTTGTTTTTTCATTGGAATATTTTTTAAGTAAATATATTAAAAGGGCAGGAGGGAACTTAACAAAAACCATGACTAATTTCTGCAGCTCTCTGAGATTATAGTTTTATTTTATTCTGAACAGGAATATAATTAACTTTAACTGTAACCATTCCGGCCGATATTCAATGAATTTCAATTACAGCGTGTACAGGTCATTGCTGCGGATTATAGTAACTGCAATTGTTATTTTCCTGTTTACATTTCCTGAATTCGGACCTGATTTTGGAGCAGGCCTTGACAATTCGTATGCATGGGCATTCAATTATCTGTTTGCCGGTGATTATGGCAGGCTTGTTGAGCTCATTTATCCTTTCGGTCCTCTGGGATTTCTGAAAATACCGCTGGTTGTCGGTTCTAACTTCGCGGTTGGATTGATATTCTTTTCAATCCTGAAACTGCTTTTCATTCTGAGCCTGTTGCACCTATTTACATCTGCAGGCAAACAGGAAGCCGGTTTCATTTTGCCTGCCCTCATGACCCTTATAGTGTCATATTTCTGTGACATTGATCTTGCAGTAACAGGATTAACCACAATCCTGAGCTTCTCTTTCCTCAGAAAGAATAATCCTCATTTGATTGCAGGTGCTGTGATAGCTGCAACCCTTGGACTATTCATAAAATCGTCAATAGGGATAATTTCATTTACAGTGGTCATCGGATCACTGGTGATACACTATCTGAACAACAGGAACGCGAAGCTTCTTTTTTTGCCGGTAGTGATTAACCTGTTGATCTTCCATTTGCTCGGACTGCTGGTATTCAGAAGTATAGGCTCTTTTTACGGATATCTCATCGGCGTGACCAGGCTGACAGCCGGATATTCGACTGCTCTGGCGGTGTACCCTGAGAACAGCTGGACATTCCTCGGAATTTTCATACTGACAGTTATTTCATTTCCCTTTCTTATTAAGGACCGTGAATCGAGGATCCTTTATTTTCTGATGATAATACCTCTGTTCATGATCTGGAAGCACGCAATGAGCCGTGAGGATATTACACACAGCAGGGTCATGCTATATTTCCTGTTCTTTTTCTGGGGTATTCTGGCGGGAACCTCAAAAGAGAAAAGCGTGCTCCTCTTCCTTGTTCCTGTTATTTCCATTCTTGCTTTCTACCGCAATATGTCAAACCTTGAACGCTACTCCGGGTATAAGATCGAGATCTCAGGTATCAATCATTTCTATAACGCAGTTATAGGCTACAGGGAAATGTTTCAGAGATGCAAAGAGATATCCGAAGCAAATATAAGTCAGAACAGGCTCGATAGTGAAACAAGGACCATCATTGGCAATTCAACAATCGATTTTTATCCCTGGGAGCTGAGTTATGTCCCGGCAAATGATCTGAACTGGCAGCCGAGGAAAACCCTCCAGTCGGGAAGCTACTCACGATGGCTTGACAGAAAAAGTTCACTCTCCTTTGAACAAAACAAAGGTCCCGAGTTTATTCTCCTCCATTATATCGGTGATCAGTATGGCGGAAGATTTGGTTCGATAGACGGCCGGTACCTTTTTAATGAAGAGCCTCTTACCTTATATAATATCTTAAGAAACTACTCAGTAATAAAGACCACTGATACTTTTGTTCTTTTGGCAGCAGCTGATTCTGCCAGACTGGCAATGCCTGAGATTTCAGGGAGGCAGAATATCGGATGGGATGAATGGATTGATGTACCTGATTTCGGAAGGGATATCGGGAGGGTGAGATTCTTTTCCAGGCCGGATATACTGGGAAAGATAAAGTTGATTTTGTATAAGGGGGAAGCATATTACATTGATTATCAGTTAAACAACAATATGGTTTTAACATACAGGTTTAATCCCGTAAATGCCAGGGATGGTCTCTGGATCAATCCGATGTACCGGGATTCATTATCCGCAGACACTGCAGCCAGGGTTCAAAAGATCAGGTTCCGCAATTCGGCTCCAGGCTTGGTCAGAAGATTCGCAGGGATTGAGTTCGAAACGATAAGAAGGATTGAGTAGCTTCTTAAGGAAGAATCAGTGTTTGGATCGGTGACAACCGTTTCATCTGGTATGAAATAATATCCTCACAATCCGTTTATATTAAGTACTTTTAAACATTGAAATATTTATTCTGTTCAATAACAATAACTTATAAAGAAATCAGACTGTAATGGATCTCACCGACCTCGGACTAACTGAAGAGATTTCTGCCTTCGTGAGGGAGCAGAACCTGTCGGAATTCACTATCGGGCGTATCACACAGGAGCACCGTGAAAGATATATCGTATCTACAGGTAATAAGGAATATGATGCTGAGATAACCGGAAACATCAGATTTACTGCAAAGTCGAGAGCTGACTTCCCTGCTGTCGGCGACTGGGTTGCGATGATGGTTTATGATCAGGATCTGGCAATAATCCATAATATCCTGCCCCGAAAAACTGTTCTGGAACGGCAGGCAGTCGGAAAAACTGGAGAGAAGCAGATCATTTGTGCAAACATCGATTTTGCAATTATCGTTCAATCAGTTGATAATAATTTCAATATCAACAGGCTTGAGAGATACCTGGCAATCTGCTATTCAGCCGGCATTGAACCGGTCCTGGTTTTAAGCAAGATTGACCTGGCAACACAAAAGGAGATGAAGAGGACTGTGAAGAAACTTGAGTCCCGCGAAAGAAAGGTAAAGTACATTCCGATAAGTAATCTTACCCGGGAGGGTATTGACCGGATAACAGATTTCATAAGGAAGGGCATAACATATTGTGTTGTGGGATCATCGGGTGTAGGAAAATCTACACTGATAACTAATCTCTTAAAAAAGAATGTTTTGAAAACCAGCGAGATAAGCCGAAGTACAAACAAGGGGAAGCATACGACAGATCACCGGGAGATTTTTGTTCTGGATAATGGCGGGATAATAATTGACAATCCGGGGATGAGGGAACTGGGTATGACAGACAACGTCGGAGGTATCAATACAACTTTTAAGGAAATTGCCGACCTGGGATTAAAATGCAAATTTCGTGATTGCAGGCATATTAATGAAAGCGGATGTTCAGTGATTGAGGCACTGAACAATGGTCTTATTGATAAGGACTCGCTCGATAATTACAGAAGAATGCTGAGAGAACAGGAATGGTTCCGTGAAACCGTTGCTGAAAAGCGCAGGAAAGACCGCGAATTCGGTAAGATGGTAAAGAAGATACTGAATGAAAAGCAGAAGAATAAGTTCGGTTCGTGATTACGGTTTATCCGGGAGTTTATATGGTAGGTTTCAGTAATCAGGGAAAATTGATGGAACACCCCTGGTGTTCTCTAAAATGATGGAGCAAATAGCCTATTATTAATGGAACCTCTCCGAGGTTCAATCATAACCAGGCGTGACAGTAAAGCAGCACCAATTTATCGCGGAGCGATTCCATCAACAGTAGTTATAATTGATGAAACCTTTCCAGGGTTAAAATAAGACCAGGTATGATGACAAAGCAACACCAATTTATCGCAGAGCGATTACATCAATAATAGCAAATGACCAATTACCACATACCGTACCGCGGAGCGGTTCCATCAACAGTAGTTATAATTGATGAAACCTCTCCAGGGTTAAAATAAGACCAGGTATGATGACAAAGCAACACCAATTTATCGCGGAGCGATTCCATCAATAATAGCAAATGACAAATTACCACATACCGTACCGCGGAGCGGTTCCATAATTTCGGAGGTAAATCACATCAGGTTCTAATAATTATTTTATATTTATTAAATAATAAATTTGCATATTAATTTAATAAGTAATTACTTTGTAATTACATAATCTCTCATAATGGAAATACCAGTAATCCCGATCGGAAACTCCAGGGGAATAAGACTGACCAGGGCTATCCTTGACAGATATAATATCAGGGACATGGTCGACCTGGAATTAAGAAAAAAGCACATACATATTATACCGTTGTCCCGGCCCAGAACAGGATGGGATAAAGCCTTCATGGAAATGAATGCAAACGGTGATGACACGTTCCTTTTTAATGAACTTTAATAAAAGGAGGCACTGAGACAATGGAAATAAAACAATACCAGATTGTTCTTGTCAGGCTTGTTACGGCAACCGGTGATAAGTCTGAAAGGAGAATAACATGCATTGTCATTTCCCCGGATGAAATGAATAAACACCTGAGGACTGTTGTTGTGGCACCTTTGAAGCCTGATTCTACAGCTTACCCGACACGCCCCAAGGTCAGTCATGACAACAGGACGGACCGGGTTGTCCTTGATCAGATAACGACCATAGAGAAAGAAAGGATTGCTGAAGCCGGGGAAGAGCTGTCGAGGGCTGAAATCAAAAAGATAAAAGCTGTCTTAAAGGAGATCTATGTTGATTAAACCAGGGAACGGCTTCAGCCATCAGGCCTGTTATGTCCGGTATCTGTAATGTCTATCTTGTATTGACAATATGGAGTTATAAGGCAGGCTGATCAAAACTGACCTTCTTGAAATCGATTAGTTCATAACCCTTTTTACGGTATGCTTTCCTGCCTGCTTTATCATCGTTATATTCGCACAGGCGGCTGAGACCCAGATAGGCATACCCGCTGAACTCATTACCATAGTCACCTGCAAAAGAAATTGCGCTTATGCCCTCTTCATAATATTGTTTTGCCAGCGCATAATTCCTGTATTTCTTTTCCTGAATTATACCGCTGTAGATCAAAACCTGGGCATTCAGGAAGGTGTTTTTTGATTTTTCACTACAATCCCTGATCAGATCTTCGGCTTCATCATATTCCCCGAGAATAAGCAGGTTCCTGATATGCAGTGCCCTGAAATAAGGGTTATCGGGGTAATTACCGAGTAGTGTCTTGCTGTATAACAGCGCCTGCAGGTAATTATTTTCAAAACCAGTACATATATAGGCAAGTATTGAATATGATTCAGCTTTAAGGAATATTGAAAATTCTGCAGCCATGGAGAGTTCGTTCAGACCTTTTTCCATATTTCCGGGCGGGAAGAGGGCTGCCAGCGGTTTATAGATGGGATACAGCTTTGGATATGCCTCCCTGTAATAATTATATAATCCTGTAAAATATTTAAAATCATGAAAAGATGATTCAAAGTGGAATGATCTCATTATATATTTATATGTCCCGATGGCAAGCGGTATAACCTTCATGTTAAGGTCGTTATCGTTATAGAACAACAGAAGAAGACTTCTTGCACAAAGATTTGTAAGGAGGCTTTCCGCTTCATAGTTTTCCGAATAAGGTTTTTGTGTGCACAGGTCAATGCATTTATGAAGGTCTTCCTCAAATCGGCCCCGGGCAGGAGAAGAAGGCAGCAGAGGGTAGTTCTCCCAGTATGAGGTTATTCCTCGTAATAGGTAATTTACAGGGTGACCGGGGTACAACCTCCCGACTTCTGCATAAATCTCATTTGCTTTTGTTAATTCGAGGTTATACATATATCTGACACCCTCTCTTATTATGTTTACGGCAAGGGTGTCGTGCAGGATCTGGGCATCTGAAGAAAATAAGCCTGCAGAGATTGCCAGCGCAATGGAACAGAAATAACAACGTATATAATTCATCTTTCAGGCAAACCTAAAAAAGGCTGATATTATCCGTACTATTTACCGTTCTTTTTCTTACGTATAAGATACAAAGATTTATCGATATAGATTACAATTACGGTGAATAAAGCAAATACAGCAAGAAACCACAGGACGTTCCTGAGATTTATTTTTTTACCTCCCTGAAAATCACCTCTGCCATGTCCGTCCCTGTTCCGTATCCCCCCTTCAAATGAGCCTCTTTGCAACCTCTCTTCATCAGGTCTTCCGGACCTCTGCCTGAGACTGTCAGGGATATTCCTGTCTCTGAACATCTGACGGTCCCTTCCTTCTTCAAATCTGGCTCTGACACTGTCGGGGATATTCCTGTCCCGCATCATGGGCCGGTCTCTCCGGGCTTCGAACCGGGCCCTGACACTATCGGGGAGAGCACCGAAATCAGGCCTGTCGGATCGCTCCCTGAATTCACCTCGCCTGCTAAATCCACCGGTACCTTCAAATCTGCCTGTACGGTCTTCCCCAAAACCTGGCCGGATCCCTCCCTGTCTTCCCATTCTGCCTTCGAATGGCTGATCAGCACCCATTCTGAAAATCCTTATACTTCTTTCCCAGTAATTAAGCCTTTTAAAAGCAATTATGCCGACAGCCACTATTGCTACTGAAAGTACCAGAAAGCTAATTTTCTTTACCATTGTAAATTCTTTTAAAGTTAAACCGCCGGATGACCCAGTTCCAGTGCAATCCCAGATGGACACCAAACAGCGCCAGTGAGATCAGCGAGGAACTTGTATGCATTACTCTCCAGAACATTGGCGAACCGCCGAGTCTGAGCCATGAGAAATCGATAGTCCTGGCAATGGCAGCTCCGCTCAGGATCATAAGTATCAGACCTGCAAGCAAGACGACATCAAGGATATAGTTTATCCTGGCTCTCCAGGGCGCTTTCCTGAAAAACGAAAGAGTCACCTTTTTTATCCACCCCCAGTCAAGGATCTTATGAAGGATAAAAAATAATCCGATAACAAGACCAGCCCATTCGTGGAATGAAAGGCCATAAAATGATCTCGGATCCATGAGCAAAAGCATCACTATTGTGAGTGACAGGCTCAGAAAGAATTTTAAAGTATTCATAGCATTACAAACAAAAATTACTTTCTAATAAATTTATTATTAGTAAGCCTTTGAAACTGCAAGGGGTAGTGATTCCGGTACTTACTTTACTTTTCAGACAATTATTTTGATGTGTTTATTCCCGGAGCAATTCAACAATAAAATTGAAGGCATAACCGGGAATCGGATCTTTAGATTAAATTTGAACGGAGAACGCAACAGATATCAACTATCAATATTCAATGCCATGAAAAATAACCGCAGGGAATTTATTAAAAAGAGCCTGATAGGCGTTTCGGGTGCAGCGCTGGTACCCGGAAGTTACAATAGTCTCACCGGATTTGCTGATGCCCCTACGGCACCGGAATTGCCGGGTCGTGTTCTGGGGAAAACGGGCATAAAGACACCGCTTATCAGCCTTGGGGCTGCTGAGACCACAGAACCGGCATTTGTGAAAGCCGCTTACGGGGAGGGCATCAAAATCTTTTTTTCAGCGACATACTATGGTGAAGGGAAAAACGAAAAGCTTGTAGGTGATGGTCTTAAAAACCTTCCGAGGGATTCATTTGTGGTTGGCACAGCTGCACCGCCCGACGGGCTGGATAACCGTACCGGCTTATTTGTCAGGACGTTTGATCCTGTTGCATATATCAGGAAAGCTGAGGAGAGCCTGAGCCGTTTCGGCCTCGATTATGTCGATATCTTTCTTTTCCCCTATGCAGGCAAGAAAGGAACCGTTCAGCATGAAGGTGTTCTGAAAGCCATGACACAGCTGAAAAAGCAGGGAAAGACAAGGTTTACCGGCATTGCATCGCACAGTGATACGGAAGAGGCTCTCAGGGCTGCTGCTGATTCGGGCATTTATGATGTTGCCATGATCTCCTACAACTTCAAAATTAAAAACAAAGATTCGCTGGATGCAGCGATCGCCTATGCTGCCAAAGCCGGCATGGGTATTGTTGCAATGAAAACCACTGCAGGTGTTTTCCGTAACAAATCGGGACCGGCCCTTAATTCCGATGCTGCTCTCAAATGGGTGCTGCAGAATGAAAATATTGCATCGATCGTCTCGGGAATGTCATCGCTGGAGCAGCTGCAGAAAAACCTGGCAATGATCAAAAACCTTAAACTTACCGAAAAAGAGCTGATGGACCTGAAGCAGGCGTCAGTTGATTCTGAGCCCGGTCTGTATTGCCAGCAATGCAAACAATGTATCCCTCAATGTCCGTATAATCTCGATATACCTGGTATTATGAGAAGCTATATGTATGCATACGGATATAAGAATACTTCACAGGCTTGGTATACCCTGGAGGGTGCCAACCTTCCTTTAAAACCCTGTGACAGCTGCGAAATATGCAAGGTAAAATGCCTTAACCGGTTTGATATAAAGAAACGGATTACCGATATTGCCCGGATAAAGGAAATACCCAAGGAATTTCTGACAGTATAAAGCGGGTACTGCTTTTTTAAGGAAAGTCTGAATCAAGTTGAAACGGGATCCTGCGTAAAGAGGAGGATCCCTTTATGGCATCAAATAAGCACCAGCCAGGATTACCACAGTGGATTTGTGCTGATGTAGCCATCACGTCCTTACCCGTACAGAGGACCCATCAAAATTGTGATTTTATTTTCTGAATAAAATCAGAAAACAGAGAAGAAGTGCTAACTTCCGGTGATCAATTCAGGTCAGGTACTCGTAACTGAATTCAATTCAATGGAAAAACTGAAACAGCGGATCCTGGAGCTGGAAAATATTTCCCGGGAGCTTGAGCCTTCAGAGATAGAAAGGAACGAATACTTCAGGCAAATTCAGGATTACGCAAACAGCTTTATCAATAATATTGATGTATCAAAGACTTTTTCCGGCAGGAAAGTAAAACGGGATGCCCTGTCGCTGGACGGCAAGAAAAAGTCTTTACGTGAATTGATAAAAACCTATTCAGATGAAGTGGCTCGCAAAGGAATCAACGCTGCTTCGGGCGGTCATCTCGGATATATTCCTGGCGGAGGAATTTACACTTCAGCTCTGGCTGATTATATTGCTGCCGTTACAAACGAATATGCCGGATTGTATTACGCATCACCGGGTGCTGTAACCATCGAAAATGAGATATTGAACTGGATGAAATCTATTTTCGGCTTTCCTGAGGATGCGGCAGGGAGCCTGACTTCAGGCGGTTCAACGGCAAATATGATCGCTTTAACGGCAGCCCGCGACCATCACCGGATAAAGTCGGACAGGATCGCAGGGAGCATTATTTATTTAAGTTCGCAAACACATCATTGCATTAATAAAGCCCTGAAAATAATCGGGCTTGAAGACGTGATCATTCGTTATTCAGACCTTGATAAGAATTCGAGAATTGATGCAGACAGCCTGAACAGGCAGATCATCAAAGACAAAGCGAGTGGATTAAACCCGTTCCTGATTGTAGCAACCGCCGGAACAACGGACACCGGAGCTGTTGATCCGTTGATGGAAATAGGAAAGATTGCCAGGAGACACAAACTTTGGTATCATATTGATGCAGCCTATGGCGGATTCTTTATCCTGTCAGGGCTGAGAAAAGAGCTGTTCAGTGGAATAGAGACGGCAGACTCGCTGGTTACAGACCCTCATAAAGGGTTGTTTGTACCTTATGGGACCGGAGCTGTACTTGTCAAAAATAGAGAACCCGTATTGAAATCATATAAGTACTCGGCAAGTTACATGCAGGATTCAATTCAAAGTGTGGTAAATATCTATGAACCGGCTGATGTCTCTCCGGAACTGACAAGGCATTTTCGTGCCCTGAGGATATGGCTGCCATTACAGATCCACGGAATTGAACCATTTATAGCCTGCCTTGAGGAAAAACTAGTGCTGACTACCTATTTCAGAAGAAGACTGACCGAAATTGGCTTCAGGACTGGTCCGGAGCCTGATCTGTCAATAAGTTATTTCTGGTATCCGTCTGAATCCTTTGATGAGAATGCATATAACAAGAAACTGCTGGAACTGATCCATAAGGACGGCAGAGTATTTTTCAGTTCAACAGTAATAAACAGGAAATTTGTTATCCGGATGGCTATCCTTTCTTTCAGGACCAGACTGAGAACAATAGACAAAGCCGTTCAGGTAATTAATACTGCCAATAATAAATTAAAAAGATCTTTATCCGTAAGATAACGGTTCATAAGATTCCTGATCATTTGGTAAATTAATTGACAGGCAGCAGGTGATTTATTTCAGTAATCCCATATCGGTCAGCACTTTCCTGAGCTTTAATCTTTCTTCGTCTGTTAATGGTCCGGCAGGTTCCATGCATGGTCCGGCTTCGATACCCAGCATGTTGAGTGATTCCTTGATAACTGCAGGGAATGTGCCGAGCGTGAATGCTAACCTGAGCGGTGCAAGTGTGAACTGTGCCCCGAGGGATCCTTTCAGATCACCCGCCATGAACCTTTCATAGATATCGGCACATAGGCGGGGTGCAACATTGGCGCAGGCGGCTATAGAACCGGCAGCCCCGTAACAAAGCGCCCCAAAGATCAGAGTATCGCGACCTGCAAGTACTGAAAAGTCTTTCATATGCCGGGTTAAACGTATATATTCGGCTGTAATTGTCATATCTCCGGAAGAGTCTTTGATACCGACAATATTTGGAACTTCTGCCAGTGTTGCTACTGAAGCAGGAGCAAGGCTAACAGATGTTTTAGGTGGATTGTTATAAAGCAGAACGGGAAGACCCGTATTCAGTGCGACAGTGTGGTAGTGCCTGATGAGCTGGTCCTGTGAAGGTGTAACAAACATCGGTGTAAGGATGGAAACTGCATCCACACCGCATTCTTCGGCTATCTGCGTTAGCATAACGGTTTCGCGGGTTGTGATGCCGCTGGTACCCGCATAAACCGGGACCCTTCCTTTTGTTTCATCCATTGTAATGTTGAAAATATCACGTTTTTCTTCTGGCGACAGTCCGTAAAATTCACCTGTCGATCCAACGATGAACAGACCATGCACACCTCCTTCAATCAGATAATTCAACAATTTACGCATGGCTTTTTCGCTGAACCTTCCATCGCCTGTGAGAGGAGTTATAACTGCCGGTATTATTCCTTCCGGCTTGAATCCTGTAATATTTCCCATTATATATTCTTTTCTTACCGTATTGATGTCTTATTGATTAACGGACGAGGCTGGGACGTTTATTATCGAATTTCCAGCCGGGTACCAGGTATTGCATAGCCATTGCATCGTTCCTTACCCCAAGTCCTTTCTTCATATACAGTCTGTGTGCTTTTTCAATCTGATCCATGTCAATTTCAATTCCGAGACCTGGTCTGTCAGGCACAGAGATCAGCCCATTTTTTATTTTCAGGGGTTCCTTTGTCAGACGTTCCAGTCCTTCCTGCCATATCCAGTGAGTATCCAGTGCCGTTATTTTACCCGGCGCTGCTGCTCCTGTGTGGACTATCATTGCGAGCGATATATCAAAATGATTATTGGAATGTGAACCCCATGTAAGTCCCCATTCATTACATATCAGGGCGACACGCACGGCTCCCTGCATTGTCCAGAAGTGCGGATCAGCCAGAGGAATATCAATTGCATGCAGCTGTATAGCATGTCCCAGCTGGCGCCAGTCGGTGGCTATCATGTTCGATGCAGCCGGTATTCCTGTAGCTTTTTTGAATTCCGCCATTATCTCGCGTCCCGAGTAACCATCCTCGGCGCCGCACGGGTCCTCGGCATAGGCAAGGACACCATGTTTATTCCTGCATAACCTTACAGCCTCATCGAGCGACCATGCCCCGTTGGGATCAATGGTAATGCCGGCACCTCTGAAGCGGCATGCAAGAGCCGCAATCGCTTCCATCTCCTCGTCGCCCTTCAGCACACCACCTTTCAGTTTGAAATCCTGAAATCCATAACGCTGGAAGGCGGCTTCTGCCAGCCTTACTATTGCGCCGGGTGTTAAAGCCTCTTCACCGCGTAATTTGAACCAGTCATCCCTAAAGGCTGAAGTGTCGGTATATGGCAGATCGGTTTTCTTCCTGTCGCCGATATAAAACAGGTAGCCGAGCATTTTCACCTCCTGTCGTTGCTGCCCTTTGCCGAGCAATGCTGCGACAGGTACACCAAGGTACTGGCCGAGAAGATCAAGCAGCGCTGTTTCAACTGCAGTTATTGCATGAACCGTAACACGCAGATCGAAGGTTTGCAGTCCTCTCCCTCCGGAATCCCTGTCTATATACCTCCGCCGGACCTGGCTGAGAATGTTATTATAGGTACCAATTGCTTTGTTAATCACAAAGGCCTTCGATCCTTCGAGCACCTGCAGGATCTGTTCTCCTCCGGGAACTTCGCTGACACCCGTGTGACCTGCGTTGTCTTTCAGAATAACTATATTTCGTGTAAAATACGGGCCATGGGCACCACTTAAGTTCAGCAGCATGCTGTCGCAACCGGCAACCGGAATTACATTCATTTCGGTTACTACAGGTGCTCCTTTGTATTCTTCGCGATTCATTTCGGTTTAATTTTAAGTTCAAGACGTTGTATTTTTCCAACGATAAGGAGGTAACTTACAATAGCCGTGAATGCATGAATGCTTACAAATATAAGCGCCCAGTTGAACGATCCTGTTACGTTGATTATATAACCAATGGCTATAGGTGTGACAATGCTTGAAAGATTGCCAAAGGTGTTAAACAATCCTCCGCTCAGTCCTGTGATCTCTTTAGGTGCAGTGTCGGCATTCACGGCCCATCCCAGGGCTCCGATACCTTTCCCGAAGTATGATAAAGACATAAACGCTACCACCATCCATTCAACATCAGTAAAATTGCAGAAAATCATGCTCATTGACAACAGCATCCCGGCAACTATCGGCAGTTTTCTTGAGAAGGAAAGCGATAATCCTTTTTTGAGCAGATGATCCGAGAAGAGCCCTCCCAGGTTGCCTCCCACAAAACCGAAGATTGCAGGAAGTACAGCCACAATTCCAGCTTTAAGGATGGTCATTCCCCGAGCCTGGACAAGATAAACCGGGAACCAGGTAATGAAAAAGAACGTGATGGCATTTATACAGTATTGTGCGATATAAACACCGATAAGCATCCGGCTTTTCATGAGCTGTGATATGAACCGCCATTTCGGATCAGGATTGTTTTTCGTACCGGCCTGTACCGGATGATCCATTTCTACGAGGGCTCCGCCTTTTGTTATATAGTCCAGTTCAGCTTTATTGATATATCTCGATCTCTTTGGTGCATTTACATACTTCACAAAGAAGATCAGAAAAACAAATCCTGTTATCCCCATGAAAATAAAGGACCAATTCCACCCGTATGTCTGAACGATATATCCCAGCAAGGGAGCAAACAGCACTGTTGCAAAGTATTGTGCAGAATTGAATATTGCTGCTGCTGTTCCGGTTTCCCTGGTGGGGAACCATGCGACTGAAATCCTGCTGTTTGCAGGGAAAGAAGGGGCTTCGGCAATACCCAGCATAAACCTCAGGGTAAACAGCATCGCAACTGCGGTAAAACCGGCCAGGAAGCCTGTAAATCCTGTAATAAATGTAAAAAAGGACCATGCAAAAAGGCTGACAGCATACACTTTCCTCGATCCGAAACGATCGAGCAGCCATCCTCCGGGGAGCTGGGCCAGAACGTACGACCAGCCAAAAGCCGAGAAAATGTATCCCATCGACACGGAATTCAGATGAAGGCTCTTTGCGAGCGCCGGACCGGCAATTGAAAGTACCGTGCGGTCAGCATAATTTATTGATGTCGCCAGGAAGAGCAGACTTACTATTACCCACCGGAAACTGGTCTGCTTTGAATCATCTGATGCCGGTCTTAATCCTATCATTTCAAAAATCTCCAGGCTCGTATTATTCCATCATCAAATCTACCTGCTATTTACTAAATATTACTTTCCGGATTCATTTTGTTAATATATTTATACAAAATGACGCCAGCTATTGGATGAATTGGTGTGTGTGGTTTCTTAATTACAAAAGAAAAGGCCGCCAATGCACAAAGGCACTAAGATTCACCAGGTTAAAACAGCAAACTTTCAACTACAAAAAACGCTATAGTATTAATTAAATATTGCAGGAATGTCCGAAGAGCCGATAATAATCAGGATATCAAAAGAAGATAATGTAGGAGTGGTGGCTAACGACACGGGATTACCTAAAGGGACGCTTCTTGATGATGGTACAAGATTACAGGATGACGTGCCTTCAGGCTACAAGGTAGCTATGGCAGATATCCCAGCAGGGGGAAGGATCATCAGATATGGCCAGACAATAGGTTATTCAAACAGGATGATCAATCGCGGAGAGCTTGTGCATGAACCTGCAATTACACTTCCCGATGCTCCGGGTCTGGATGCTATTCCGCTTTCAGATAATCCGGAACCTGAGTTGGAACCTCTGGACGGATATTCATTTAAAGGATACCGGAATGGAGACGGCAGTGCAGGTACGAGGAATATTTTAGGAATAACTATAAGTGTTCAATGTGTTGCCGGATTTACAAATTCAATTGTCAGAAGAATAAAGGAAGAATTGCTCCCCAAATACCCGAATGTAAATGATGTTGTGGCACTGAACCATGCATACGGATGCGGTGTTGCAATTGATGTTCCCTCTGCAGATATTCCCATCAGGACCATTAAAAACATCGCAGCCAATCCCAACTTTGGAGGGCAGATAATCATAGCCGGGCTGGGATGTGAAAAGCTTGTGCCGGAAAGACTTCTGTCAGAGGATCATAAAAACAGCAGGTATGATGCCGACATGATAATATTGCAGGATGAGTCGTTCACCGGGTTTAATGAGATGGCCGGCAGTATAATGAGGAAAGCAGAAGTGCATCTGGAAAGGCTGAACCGGAGAAAAAGAGTGATCTGTCCTGCATCAGATCTGGTAGTCGGCATGCAATGCGGAGGGAGTGATGCTTTCTCTGGAATTACCTCAAATCCGGTGGCAGGTTTTGCAGCTGACCTTATTGTGAGAGCGGGCGGCAGCTTAATGTTCTCCGAAGTAACGGAAGTCCGCGATGCAGTTCACCTGCTGGTCCCCAGGGCAATCAATTCATCGGTTGGCAAAGCCCTGATAGATCAGATGAGGTGGTACGACGATTACCTTTCCGGGTGGGGAGCCGACAGGAGCGCAAATCCGTCTCCGGGGAATAAAAGAGGAGGGTTAAGCAATGTTGTTGAAAAAGCGCTGGGATCAATAGCCAAATCCGGAACAAGCCCGATCGTGGATGTTCTGGCTCCAGGTGAAAGGATTCGTCGCAAAGGACTGACATTTGCAGCGACCCCTGCGAGCGATTTTATCTGCGGTACATTACAGCTGGCAGCGGGTATGAATATTCATGTATTCATGACCGGGCTGGGAACCCCATATGGACTGGCCATGGTACCGGTCATAAAAGTCGGGTCAAATTCGAGGATGAGCAGGCACTGGCATGACCTTATCGATCTTGATGCAGGCCAGGTAGCCCTGGGACAAAAAACGATCGAAGAGATGGGCTGGGAATTGTTCGGGATGATCCTCGAAGTTGCCAGCGGCGAGAAGACAGTTGCCTGTGATAGGTTAGGCCTGTATAATGACCTGGTCCTGTTCAGTCCCGGACCTGTTACCTGAATAAGCTAAAGTCAGCAGTTGAGGCAGTCTTCAACTTTATTACCAAGGAGTAAATTAAGGAGATTGAGTGCGGCTCTCCGTTGAAGTTCCAGTGAAGCCTTGTCGGAATACCATGCGTAATGCCCTGTACAGATTGTCCGGGGATGGCTGACCAGTTTGCTTTGTTTGCCGGTAATCGGTTCATCTTCATATACATCCAATCCAGCACTATGTATCATACCGGAATTCAGTGCATATAGCAATGCCTTCTCACTGATCACTTCCCCCCGTGATGTGTTTATGATTACAGGCTTTTTCTTCATTTTGAGGAATTTCTCTTTATTCAGCAGATGTCTCGTCTCGTTTGTCAGGTTGCAGTGAAGACTTATCACATCTGATCGTTCCAGTAATTCATCAAGCTCAACACGTTGTGCCGAAAGCTGGTTAAAATGAATATCAGGTTTATAGGGATCGCATGCAAGAACCCGACTGAAGAAGGATGATGCTTTTTTGCAGAATTCACTGCCAATCCTTCCTATACCGATAATCCCCAGAATTTTATCATGCAGCTCAAAAATGTCAGGGGCAGGAGGAGAGCCAAATCCTTTTAGCAGCTGAGATTCAGCATTCCACATTGCACGGGTACATGAAAGCATTAAGGCTACAGCATGATCGGAAACTGCATGACTGGCATATCCCTGAACGTTTGCCACCTTCACATTATATTCTGTGCATGCTTTAACATCTATGTTATCATATCCCACTCCGTAGCGAACAACAGCTTTCAGGTTTTTCATACCTGAAAGGAATGACTCATCGATTGCTGTATGCCTGACCAGAACGCCATGTGCATTTCTGGCAAAATATTTTTTCTCCGACGGTTCTCCCTTATAAAGCGGATGAATTTTCAGGATGAATCCGTTTTTCTCAAACAGTTCTTTTTCAAAAGCATACGATTTGTATCCAGAGTCTAAGATTACAACCTCCATATAATTTTGTTTTTTATGCTTCTATAAATTAATGACTACAATTTACGATCTTTAGTCAAGGTATGAATAGGTAAAGACTATATATTTAAGTAATAATTAGACTGATAAATGAACCACCT
>JADDYF010000030.1 GCA_015712185.1 Bacteroidales bacterium | reverse complement strand
ATTCGGTTATGTATTTATACTGTTTAAGCACCTTGCCGCCATTTTTCAGCGGTACTTGCAGGGAAAGACCGCAGTCGGGGAGGACAACAGTGTATGGTATACTGAACCATTGGAACCAGCTTCCGTTATTCCCGGCAGGAGACACTCCCCAGCCTGAAAGCTCTCCGGCGAGCCATTCGGCACATTCCTGGTATTCCTTTGTGCCGGTCAGCCTGCCCTGGTATTTGTCATCGCATTGTATTTTTACATATTCGAGCAAATCGTGACTTGTGATGGTATGCATTGCCTGGAGAAGAGCTTCCTCGCTGATATCCTGACCGTATACAGTCAGAGTCAGGACTGATACCAATACAACAGATAACTTCTTTATCATTTTTTCATAATCTTTAAAGCCTGTAGCCGGATGCCGGATGCCGGATGCCGGTCGCCGACCTAATACAGATACTTATGGCATTCCGAGCAGTTCGCCTCTTTCCAGGCAGTTCCGATATCAACAGGATGCTGAAATTCGAGTGTATCCCTTATGCTTGTGAACTGCATCATCCCTGGTTTACCCTGCCCGACAATTGTATGGCAGAGATTACAATCGCGTGTTATTTTCCGTCCCGATGAAGATACGAATACGTCATTATGACACCTGAAACAGCCTTCCGACTCAAGGTGGCTGATATGGTCGGGGTAAACATCATACGTTACTTTCATGCGCGGAAAAGTATTCTGGCTGAAGGCACTCTGTACCGCAGTCACCGATTCTTCAATCAGGTTGGTATTGGCTGCATAGTAATCGTTATGATCTGATCTGTAAAAGTTTATAATCGCATCCTTTATTTGCATCAGTGCAGTATCCTTATCCGTGAATGTATTTCTCAGCACTTCCATAGCAGTTTTTTTCATGAACGGGATATCTTTTGAGACAGCCCCTGTCAGCATTGCACGGTCGAAATATACCGGGGGAGAACTATAGTTATGTGAAGGCCGGTTATGGCAGTCGATGCAGTCCATGGTTCTTGAATTGGAAGCTGCAACCAGGCTGTCGGAAACAGGATAATCGGGATTTCTGAAATCAATGACCTCGCCTGTCTCTTTGTTAGTATATCTGACATATGTTATAATTTCACGCCTGTCATTCTCTGAAATATATTCAATGTTCACCGAGGGATTTATATGCCAGTGTATCCCTTCTTTGAATCCTAGTGCGCTGTATTCGGGACCGATCTTCATCTGAAGCATTATATCCCACTCGGAGTTGACTGAATCGGTCAGGAAATACTTGTTTGTCTGCAGGGTTCTCGAATAAAACTTCTGGGGCCAATGGCATCTTTCGCATGTTTCCCTTGCCGGACGCAGGTCATGCAGCGGCGTTTCAATAGGGGAGGGATAAGTTTTTGTGATAGTCGCATAAACCTGGTACAGACCTGAGAGTTTTGATTTGACGTACCACGACGCTCCCGAGCCCACATGGCACTCAACACACGTTACATTGGCATGAGGAGAATTCTGATAAGCCGTATATTCCGGTTCCATCACCTTATGACAAAGAGTTCCGCAAAACTCGACCGATTCAGTGATATGATAAGCTTCAAAGCTTCCGTAGGTCGTAAGGAAAAGAAATACAATAGTCGCTGCCGTGAATATTATAAATGCCGTTTTCTGCCTTGGATTATTCAGATCAATAACAGGAAGATGCTTTTTCTCTTCGTCTGATGCTTTTCTCATCTTCCTTCTCCTTATGATCATTCCCAGGGGTATCATAATCAATCCGACGAGAAGAAAACCGGGAAGGACTATATAGATGAACAACCCAAGATTGGTTTCATTTTTGTTAAAAACCGTTGAGATAATAAACAGGATGATAATCAGCAGGAAATTCAGTCCTGCGATCAATGATCCTATCACGGTGATCCAGTTCCTTGATGACGGGAAAGTATTCATATCTGCATTATCTTATGGTCAGCCGGAGTAAATATAGGAAATATGTAAGATGTTCAGATCAACCCTCCTCCAGCTTCTCCGAAACAATCTTTTTCAGTCCCAGATATGAATTCACAACGAGCAGATCCCTGTTATCATCGACCACATTCTGCGGAGGCTGGAAGAGTACTCCGAGCTCTGCTTTCCTGAGCATCTGGACATCGTTGTATGAATCGCCAATGGCAATCACCTTGTAATTAAGATTCTGCAATGCCTCGACAACTTTCATTTTTGCGTCGGACTGTCTGAGATTATAGTCAGTTATTTCTCCTTCTTTATTGATTGTCAGATGGTGACAGAAAAGAACCGGCCAGCCCATTTTTTCGAGAAGAGGATCGGCAAATTCCCTGAAGGTATCGGAAACGACAACCATCTGTACGCGTCCGTGGAGCCAGTTTATGAAATCGAGCGCCCCTGGCATGAGCTCAAGCAGGGCGATTACTTTCTGGATATCGTTTATTGTTATGCTATGCTGCCGGAGAATCTCAAGCCTCCGCTTCATAAGTGCATTATAGTCATTTATGTCGCGTGTGGTAAGTTTCAGTTCATCAATCCCTGTCCATCTGGCGACATTTATCCATACTTCCGGAACAAGCACACCTTCGAGGTCACAACAAATAATATACATACTTTATTCTGTTTTATGTGGAATTGCGAATATAGTGACAGAATTTATCATAATCATTTTCAAGGTAGATAAATTCTTCGACTTTGCCTAACAGGTTACTAAGAGAGTCGGGCAGCGCGGGCATGAAATTCAGTATTTTAAAGATCTCCTCGCGGAATTTGGCAGGATGTGCAGTCTCGAGAGAAACGCAGAGCTGCCGTCCGGTATCCATCTCCGGATTAAGCCGGAGGTAATCCATCAGGCCTTGCCAGGCAACGGCCCCATGAGGTTCCAGAAGAAGTCCTGAGCCATTGTAACAATCAGCTATAGTTTCCCTCGTGCGGGAATCTGTGACACTTGTAGCAAAGAAATCAGCCCGCATCTTTTTCAGATCGGGAGATTTAAGGATCTTTCCCGATTCGTCCATTTTGCCTCCATAAAGGGCAACAATCCGTGCCAGGTTACTGGGATGACCGACATTCATTGCACTTGAAATGCAATTAACCGAAGGAGATGTAACCCTGTATTTCCCGGTCTTAAAATAAACAGGAACCTCGTTATTCTCATTTGTCGAAATAACAAAACATTTTACCGGAAGACCCATCTCTCTCGCAATAATACCTCCCGTGAGATTTCCGAAATTTCCCGATGGCACACTGAACACAACTTTATCGTCATTGGTCTCGGCCAGCCGCGACCATGCATAGAAATAATAGACCGACTGGGGGAGAAGCCTTCCAATGTTTATCGAATTTGCAGACGAGAGCCGGAAGACGGACAATGAAGGATCGGTGAATGCTTTCTTCACCAGTTTCTGGCAATCATCAAATTTGCCATCAACGGCAAACACATGAATATTTTTCTTAAGGATGGTCATTTGTTTCCTTTGCATTTCCGTAACCTCGTCGACAGGAAAAAGGATGATGACAGTTATGTTGTCGAGGTCATAAAAAGCATTTGCAACTGCACTCCCGGTATCTCCCGATGTTGCAGTAAGGATAGTAATATGCTGGTTTTCAATTTTCAGAAAATACTGCATCATCCTGCCCATAAAAAGCGCTGCAAAATCCTTGAACGAGGCTGTCGGCCCCTGATCGAGCCGCATCACATACTTCCTTCCGTTTACAGCTTCCAGCGGGACATCAAACCTGTATGCATCCGAACATATTTCCAACAGCTCTTGCATGCCTATCTCATCACCAAGAAACATGCTCAGGATCCGGGCCGCAACTTCAGGGTATTTCATGCCAGAAAGTGCGCCCAGCTCACTGACGGGTATTTCAGGAATGTCGCGAAGCATATAGAGTCCGCCGTCAGGTGCAAGACCTTTCAGAAGAGCCTCCCTGAAGGATACTTCCGGAGCTTTATAATTGGTTGAATAATATCTGACAGTTTTGTTTTTCAAACATTAAATCGTTAACAATGAACGCTTAACCCATTACCCGGAACGCTAAACGCTAAACGCTAAACGCTTAACCCTTAACGCTTAACCCTTAACCCTTAACCCTTAACCCTATACATTCATAACCCTCATAAGATCTGCAAAGATACCTGCAGCGGTAACATCCGCTCCAGCACCATAACCTTTAATCACCATAGGAAGTTCACGATAGCGTTCAGTTGTGAAAAGAACTATGTTATTGCTACCAACAAGATTATATGTCGGATGATCGGCATCAACACTGATAAGCTCTACTTTTGCGGTGCCATTATCGAGTGTTGCCAGGTACCGCCATTTTTTATTCTGCTTCACCAGGGTCTTCCTATTCTTCTCGAACTCAACATCGTATTGCTTTGCTTTTCTGAAAAAATCATCAATAGTTCCTTTAAAGCATTCATCAGGCAACAGTTTTTTTACTTTAACATCTTTCTCTTCAACAGCAAAACCGGCTTCACGTGCCAGTATCAGGATTTTTCTTACAACATCCGTACCACTCAGATCCAGGCGGGGATCCGGCTCCGAGTAACCTTTTTCCCTGGCCTTGCGCACCGCAATACTGAATGGCACTTCAGGACTCAGTTCATTGAAAATAAAATTAAGGGTGCCTGAAAGGACGGCTTCAATTCTTATAATCCTGTCGCCGCTTACCACCAGATCGTTTATTGTCTTAATTATAGGCAAGCCGGCACCGACTGTTGTTTCATACATAAACCGCACTCCCCGCTGATTCGCAATCGACTTAAGCTGTTGATAATAACTGAATCCCGATGAACAAGCAATTTTGTTCGCTGTAACAACCGAAATGTAGCTCGACAGTATATCTGCATATCGCGATGCTACATCTGCGTCGGCCGTGCAGTCTACAAAAATTGAATTCCTCAGGTTCATTTTTATCATCTGCCTTATAAGTTCAGGGATGTCGGTTTTTTGTCCGTTTTTTTTGAGCTCGTCCCTGCAGTTCTCAAGAATTATACCCTTCGTATCTAACAGCATTTTTCTTGAGTTTGCCAGAGAAATCAGGTTGATCTTCAGGTTACGCTCCCGGAGGAGAATATCATGCTGTTTCTGAAGCTGCTTCAGCAGGCTCGTTCCAACCAGTCCGGTTCCGGTAACAAACAGATACATTTCTTTGAGGCGCGAAAGGAAAAATCCGTCGTGTATTACATTAAGAGCTTTTTTCAGACTATCATTCTTTACGACAACAGAGATATTGAGCTCTGAAGAACCCTGGGCGGTTGCAATAACGTTTATTCCATTTCTCCCGAGAGCTTTGAACAGTGTTGCCGAAATGCCGGGGGTATGCCGCATCTTTTCGCCAACAATAGCAATTATCGAAAGGTTCTTTTCGATAATGATTTTTAGTTCGTTGTTCTGTTTTATTTCGTGTTCGAACTCTTTGCCTATTGCTTCAGCTGCAACTGCCGAATCGGAAGGTTTAACCGCGAATGTTATGGAGTATTCCGACGAGGCCTGTGTTATCAGTATAACACTGATTTCCTTTCTTGCCAGTGCTCCGAATAAGCGCATTGACGTGCCTGAAACTCCTACCATGACAGGTCCCTGCAGTGTTATCAGATCTATATGATCGATGGATGAAATACCCTTAATGAGGCTGTGGCTGTCATCTGAAGATTTGTTGCTGATGACAGTTCCACTGAACTCCGGATTAAATGAATTCCGGACTATGACCGGAATATTTTTCCTGTAGACCGGGCGAAGGGTAGGGGTATAGATTACTTTTGCACCAAAATGTGACAGCTCGATAGCTTCAGAGTAGGTGAGGGTCTCTATTGAGTAGGCTTTCTCTACCATCCTTGGATCAGCGCTCATAAAACCATCAACATCTGTCCATATCTCAAGCACCTCAGCGTCGAGTGCTGCTGCAATTATTGCAGCAGTATAATCAGATCCTCCTCTTCCCATGGTGGTTGTTTCCCCTCTTGTGTTTTTTGCAATGAATCCGGGAACCACAACATGTCTGTTGATAATGTTGATCTTTTCCTTAATGAGGGAATTCGTAAGGGCAAAGTCAACATTTGCATTTCCAGACCGGTCATCGGTTATGATGAATTCGCGGGCATCGATGTAAACGGCATCGTCAATACATTTGCTGATTATCAGCGACGATAATCTCTCTCCAAAGCTGAGCACCTGGTCGAGTGAGTGCCCGCTAAGTTCACGCAGAAGATATATCCCGCTTATTATCTCAGACAGTTCATTGAAAAGAATGCCTGCCTCCTCTAATACCAGTTGCTTCTTTTCCTTGTTTCTGATCAGGCTTTCAATGAAGTCCCTGTGCCTTGCAATGATTTTTTCCAGGTTCTCCCTGTACTCTGTCCTCCTCAGTGAGGCATAATCACCTGTCTGAATAAGCTGATC
>JADDYF010000017.1 GCA_015712185.1 Bacteroidales bacterium | reverse complement strand
TTATCATAATAAGCAGGTGGCGACGCAGGTCTGAAAAGAAATCGTTGCCTCTGATGAACTTCCTGAAATCAAGCCTGCCTCCGAAAACTTCGACCTTTATGTTCATCTTATCTGCCACCTCTACCGCTTCCTTAATGATTTCGATAAAGATCCTTCGCACCTTGGCAATGGAAAGCATTCTCCCGAGATACAACCCGCATACTGCACCGAGTGAGGTAATACACGAATTGATTATGAGCTTGGAATAGAGGTGCCCCATTATGTTATCTGTTGTCCTCACATGTACAATGCATGAAAGAGCTTCCGCTGCCTGATCAAGAAATTCATCGGGTTCCCTGTCAGGGTATCCAAGAATAAAGTCGCCTGTAGAGGTCATTATCATCCTGCCCTGTGCTTCCATTGTAGCACCCCAGCCCGTAACGCATCCTATTATTTTATCCCTGCCAATTACTTCGCCCAGGTCATCTTCACAGATACCGTTCTGCATTGAGATCACATAGCCATTCTTTTTCAGGATCCCCTTCATATTCCTGGCTGCTTCAATCATATCGGTAGCTTTCGTGGCGTGAAGGATCGCATCTTTCTTCCCTATTACATCGGCAAGCGAAGTATAGGCCGGGATCTTTACTGTAAAACTGCCGCAGATACCGTTTACCTCCATCCCATGTTCCGATATAAGCCTGGCGTAATCGTCATATTTACAGACTATTTCCACATCATAGCCATTTTTCCTCAGAATTGCGGCAGTAATTCCTCCGACTGCCCCTGCTCCAACAACAAGAAATGATAAATCCTTACTATTCATTTTTGTACTATCGGATATTTACATCAATACCTTGCCAAAGGCACAACATCCTGTCCGGCGAACTCGCCCCGCAGGTATTTAAAATAGCCGGTAATCCCAATCATTGCCGCATTGTCGGTAGTATAACTCAGATCAGGAATGAAGAGATTCCATGATCGTTTTTCAGCTTCTGCTGTTACAGCAGCCCTGAGCTCTGAATTTGCCGATACTCCGCCGGCAATACCAACGTCGCTTATTCCTGTCGTCACTGAAGCTTTTATGAGCTTGCCGACCAGAATGCTGACAACAGCATGCTGAATCGAGGCGCACAGGTCAGCTTTATTATTTTCAATGAACCGCGGATCATCCCTGATCCTGTCCCTGAGAAAATAAAGAAAACTTGTCTTTAATCCGCTGAAGCTGAAATCAAGACCCCTTACCACAGGTTTGGAAAAGGAAAAAGCTTTCCTGTTTCCTGAGGAAGCCAGTTCATCTATCAGCGGACCGGCAGGATAGGGGAATCCCATTATTTTACCGCATTTATCGAAGGCTTCACCGGCAGCATCGTCGATGGTATTGCCGAGTGTTTCCATCTCGAGGTGGCTTCTCAGAACAAGTATCCTGGTATGGCCTCCGGAAACAAGCAAACACAGGAACGGGAATCCGGGGACCTTTGCCAACCTGTTCTTTGTCTTTATAAAGTGAGCCAGTACATGTGCCTGAAGATGGTTGACTTCAATAAGAGGTATACCTCTGGTGAGCGCGAAACCTTTGGCGAATGATGTGCCTACCAGCAGCGAGCCTAACAGGCCCGGACCTCTTGTAAAAGCAACAGCATCTATCTCATCAATACTCACTCCTGCCCTCTTTATTGCCTGATCGGTAACAGGTACAATATTTGCCTGATGTGCCCTGGAGGCAAGCTCCGGCACAACACCTCCATAAGCCCTGTGTATATCCTGGCCGGCTGTCAGATTTGACAGGACGAAACCATCCCTTACCACCGCGACGGAGGTATCATCACACGAAGATTCTATTGCCAGTATAGTAACTGCCATAATTACGCTTACTTTCGGGTCACCACGGGTACCAATCTGGGTGTTATTATAAGACGGTCCCGGAATTGATGATATATGTCACAAATAATTTCAGCTACTCGGATTTCCAGTCACGTATTATTATACGATCCTGGAGAAGCCTTACCTCAAGCTTCTGCTTTGCCCTCCATTTCAGCTTCCTTATATATGAAATCGGAATTGTAACTCCGTAACTTGTTCCTCCTGAAATTCTTGTCAGGTTACGGATATGATTCTCCTCTGTTTTTCTCGTTGTCATTTAATTAAGGATTTATCAACGTATAAATATACGTTTATTAATACGTTGTTTTATACGTTGATGAATGGTATTTTGTTCCAATTAATTACGCATAAATCCGTGGCCAGACAAATAAATACCGGTCTTGTTGATTTTACCAAAAGAGTATTTTAATTTCAGCCTTTTAATTATCATACTACACAATGAGATACAGAAAGCTGGGTAATAACGGACCGGTTGTATCGTCGGTCGGTTTTGGTGCATGGGGCATCAGTGGCCGTGATTGGGGAAATACAGATGATGATACATCCCGGAAAGCAATTCATGCAGCCCTCGATGCAGGAGTGAATTTCATTGACACAGCTGATGTCTACGGATTCGGCCATTCCGAAGAGCTGATCAGGCAGGTATTGGACGAGAGATCCGGCAAAGACAGAATCATCATTGCCACCAAGGCTGGCAACAATTTCTATCCTTACAGGGGGCAGGATCACAAATTAACGCCATTCAATAATGACTATTCAATAAGTCACCTCGAATATGCCGCCGAACAGAGCTTAAAGCGTCTCAATGTGGAAGTACTCGATATACTTCAGCTTCACAGCCCCGGGCTGGAAATACTTGAACAGGATGAGCCATGGCTTGCTCTTGAAAAGCTGAAAAGAGCCGGTAAGATAAGGTATGCAGGCTGGAGC
>JADDYF010000448.1 GCA_015712185.1 Bacteroidales bacterium | reverse complement strand
TCAAATTACAAGCCTGACATGGCCTGGATAGACTGGAACGACTATGTGCTGACACATATGGCCGGCAGTATCGATTATCTTTCAGTACACAGGTATGCAACCGAGGCTCTTCCAGCAGGCGACAGGAGCTTCTCCGGCATGATGTGTTTGGGCCTTGACGTTGATAAGAAGGTAGAAATGGTACAGGCCCTGATTGAAAAGGCGATGCTGAAATCAGGATCTAAAAGACCGATATATATTTCATTTGATGAATGGTCAGGTGGTTTTGGAAATAACATTACTGCAGCATTAATGGTGGGCCAGCATTTGAATTCGTTTATCAGACATGCCGATATAGTTAAAATGGCCAATATAACCATGCTATCCAGCCTTGCAGGCTATTCACCGGATGGTGCTTTCAAGAATGCATTATTTCACGCATTCTATCTTTACTCCATTAACAGCCATGGAACTTCTCTCGATGTATATACGGATTGCGAAAAATACAGCAATAATGTATTTAAGGACATACCTTATCTTGATGTTACCGCTGTATTAAATGATTCAGCTAAAGTTCTGGTAGTAAACGTCGTCAACCGACATGAAACAAATGTTATCCCGGCAGATATCATTTTGCAGAGCGGAGAATATACCGGGAATGCGAAAGTCAATGAAGTAAATGGGAAAATACCCGCACCTGGTGTGCCCAGGACTCCGGGTGCTCCGACTGCTCCTAATCCTGAAGAGGCTGTAAATACAGTCACGAAGGATATTAAATTCAAAGGTAATACCATTAACTATAGCTTTTCCGCACATTCATTAACCCAGCTTATGATTCCGGTTAAATAAGTCTGATTTAATCAGGCTTAGCTTTACAGATATTTTCGGTCATCGGGGCTGTAAAGGATTCAAAAGGTTATCGAACTCTCCGGCAATCCCGATGATCTTTTTTGAATTTCCAGGAACTTCGCCTCAACCGGAAGTGGACTTTCAGGGTAAATCAAACTTCTGAAAAGAGTTTTTCTGATATTGAATAAAAAGATAATTTTGCCTTACAGGCTTGCAGATACCTGTTATTAATTATCCACTTCAAAATACAATTCTACATGAAAATTTTTAAATATCTTCTTGCCCTGCTGATTCTTATTCCCGGCAGATTTTTTGTCAATGCCCAGGATATTCCTCCTTCAACATCACTGGTGTATCCAGGAACAGATGGAAGGCTGGTCTATATCGCCGACAGCCTGGGCAATAAAATACCTGATTTTTCTAATGCTGGTTATAAGGGAGGAGGTGTTGCTATACCATACGTTGCAGTTAAGGAAACAGTATGGCCTGTACTCGGAGATAATTCGGCAAATATTCAGGCTGCAGTAGATCGTGTATCAGCCCTGCCGCCCGATGCTTCAGGATTCAGAGGCGCCGTATTGCTCAAAATGGGAACTTATGAAATTAAAAATCCTGTTACCATAAAAGCATCAGGAGTAGTGCTGAGGGGAGAAGGAATGAGTGATATTGGTACCATCCTTATAGGCAAAATACCTGAAGACAGACGAGCTGTCAGGGGTGCACTCATAAATGTAAATGGTGGTAAGCCCATAACTGTGCTGGAAGAAACGAAACAGGAAATAACCGACCAGTATGTCCCGGTCGGGGGTCGCAGTTTCAACATAAAATCTGCAAAAACATTTAAAGTTGGCGATAAGGTTCTTGTTCGGCGGATAGGCAACCAGGACTGGATTAAAGCTATTGGTGAAGACAGTGTCAGTGCAGGCAGAAACAGATGGAGGCCCTTTAATATTACCTATGACAGGATAATTGTCGGTATCAGCGGAAACACAATTACTATGGATGCACCTGTTTTCACAGCTGTGGATTCCCGGTGGGGCGGAGGCGAGATACTTAAATATAATGATGAGCGTATCGAACAGGTGGGGATTGAGAACCTGCGGGGAATTTCAGAATATAATCCTGAAGTAAGGACCGTAGCCTATGGTAATATGGACCGTCCATCCTTTGAAGATCCCAAAACAAGGTATGAAGGCAACGAATATTACTCCGACGAAAATCATCTAAATAATTTCATAATTATCTCCAACGCCAGGAATGTCTGGGTAAGGAATATAACAGCCCTGCATTTCGTAACCAGTGTGGTTCAGGCCAATGCCGGCTCGAAATGGATAACAGTACAGGATTGCAGGTCAATAGAACCCGTTTCCATCCGGATGGGGGCAAGGCGTTTTATTTACCAGATGAATGGCCAGCTATGCCTGGTACAGAGGTGTTTTTCACAGAAAGGTCGCCATTCATTCGTATTACAGGGTCCGGAAGCAAGCGGCAATGTATTCCTGTTTTGTGAGGCCGTTAATCCTTACTCCACAAGTGAACCACATAACAGATGGGTAAATGGTGTTCTTTATGATAATGTAAAGGCGCCGCTAACCGCACGATACTGGGACTATATTATTGGGTGGGCCGGAGCTAATATCGTATTCTGGAATTGCGAAGGTGATTTTCTGGTCCAGAGTCCGCCAACAGCAACAAATTATTCATTCGGGCATATTGGCATAAATGCTGTCATATTCAATGCTCCCCTGCAGGATCTGACTGCCCCAAGGGGTCATGTTGAATCAATGGACAGGCATGTGACGCCAAGGAGTCTATATCTTACACAGCTGAAGGACCGGCTTGGTGAAGGTGCTGTGAAAAATATAACAGAAGAATGGTAAATGGCGGAATAAAATGCCGGGAGTGTCTCAATATATGTAAAGTTCTGTTAAACTATTGGTTAAACCGCCCTTAAAGATAATTTACATACCCCTCCATATTTGTGCGTATCTTATACACCCAGCTGTAACTTACGATATAAAGCGTCTTCATGTCATCATCGCCGAAGCACAGACTGACGGGGAAGTGCGGTACATTGATCATTCCGATAAATTCACCCTTAGAATTGAATATCTGAACACCGTAGTAGGTGCCAACATAAATGTTTCCTATCTTATCGATAGCCATACCATCTGAACTTGAAGATTTCGCTTTCCTGTCCAGCACATTTTCGGTCAGAAATAATTTTGCAAACCGACGGCCATTACTGATTGTTCCGTCTTCGTTTACATCGTAAGCCCAGACATAATTCTCTTTTTCACTGTTCACAGGGTACCACGATTCATCATCATAGCAATTGTTGATATAGAGGGTTTTGCCATCCGGTGACAGGAGGATGCCGTTTGGCATTGCAAACTCATTCGGATCTGTGATTCTGGTTACTTTGCCTTCAGGTGAAACATAATATACAGCGCGTCCGGGCTGGAATTTCACAGCTTCCATAGTGAACTGAGGATCAGTGAAGTAGATACCACCTTTTGCATCCGTAATGATGTCGTTTGGCCCGTCAATTTTCTTGCCATTATATTTATCAGCAATCACTTTAACTACTTTACCTTCCGTAGTCATTTCAATAACCCTGTGGCCAATCATGTCACATACAAGGAGGTTACCGTTTTTGTATGGGTAAAGACCATTTGTCTGCATCTTGCCTTCGGAAATATTCCTGTATGATCCATCCGGTTTCAATTCTACAACAGAGCTTTTATCGGGATGAGCGCCCCATCCCTGGTCAAAACCCATATTTGAGAAATAGACCTTACCATTCATCCATTTTGGGCCTTCAGCGAAAGTAAGAGATGGCTTTGTAACTGTACCATCAACAAGGAGCTCAAGCCTGGAACTTTCAGGAATAATTGCGTGATAAGCTTCAAGTCTTGCTTTTTCTTTTTCACTGTAATCAGCTCTTGCAGGCCAGAAAATATCTATTGCATCGCAGCCAAGATCACCTGTTTTTGCGCCATGAACCATATTGCCTGGTATCAGCACAACATTGCCTTTTGACATGCTCTGTTCTCCGTCAAGCAGCATTTCACTGCATCCTCCGCGCAAGACAAGCATCATTTGTTCTTCAGGATGTATATGGCGGTCAAAGACAGATCCCGGGTCCATCGAAAGAAAACTTAACTGAGTATTCTTACCGGTAACCAGTCTTGAGTTTGCTCCTGCAGCGAGTTCGGTCAACTGAAGATCCCATAAATTATAGACCAGGTTTGGCCTGACATT
>JADDYF010000442.1 GCA_015712185.1 Bacteroidales bacterium | reverse complement strand
GGTTGAGTTTCAAAATGAAATGAAAACACTTCTTGCTGAAAAAAAATATCAAACACTGGGATTACTGGCCCATAAAGCTAAGTCATCAGTTGCAATTATGGGTATGGCCGATTTAGCTTCCATGCTCAAAACGTTTGAATTACAGGCCAAAGAAGGGCTGGAAGCGGATAAGTACGAATCATATATTGCCAGATTTGCAAATGAGACCGATGGAGCTGTGAAAGAGCTTGATGATCTGATAAATAACAGACTATAACAGAATTGAATGATCAACATTGAAAGAAGAGATAAAATTGATATTATTACATTTACCATTGACACTATTAACGCTCTTGTCTCTGATAATATAAGAGATATGATCAGTAAGGTATTTGAAAATGGCAATTCAAGGGTGATAATTGATCTCAGTGGTGTAAAATATATCGACAGTTCAGGTTTCGGGTGCTTCCTGTCTATACTCAGAACTGCCAGAAATAATTATGGAGTCATCAAATTTGCCAAAATAGAACCAGCGGTTATGGATGTATTCATGACGCTCCATCTCAACACTGTATTTGAAATTTACGACAATCTTGATGAATGTATGCGATCTATGAAATGATGCGTCTGGCGGTAATTATTTACCAAACCTGAGCCGGTTATCTTTTACCATTATTGTCACTACTGAATCCTTTGAGATCTTTCCGGCAATTATCTCTTTT
Source organism: Bacteroidales bacterium (assembly GCA_015712185.1). GTDB lineage: Bacteria > Bacteroidota > Bacteroidia > Bacteroidales > VadinHA17 > LD21. The sequence goes on along the minus strand of JADDYF010000442.1, from coordinate 2,310 downwards.
GATAACTCATTAATAATTTCCCTCTGGATAAGCCGTTTAACCGGACGGGCGCCAGACTGTGGATCATATCCTCTTTCGGTAAGCCAGTCAATTGCTTCCTCGGTAATTTTCAATCTAATATTATAACCTTCCAGCAACTCTGTTACCCCTTTCATCTGAATTCTGACAATCTCTTTAACCTGATTGATTTCAAGTGGTTTGAACATTACGATCTCATCTACTCTGTTAAGAAATTCGGGTCTGAGCGACTTCCTGAGCAGAGTAAAAATCTCTTTTCTCAGTTTTTCTTCCTGGTCTGCCGGCATTTTATTCTTCCATTGTTCCATCCTGTCCCTTATGATTTCTGATCCCAGGTTTGAAGTCATAATTATTATAACATTCCTGAAGTTTATGGTACGTCCTTTATTATCGGTCAGCCTTCCTTCGTCAAGGACCTGCAGAAGCAGGTTGAACAGATCCGGGTGCGCTTTTTCAATTTCGTCCAGCAGAACTACAGAATAGGGTTTATGTCTTACTGCTTCAGTGAGCTGACCACCCTCATCATATCCTATGTATCCGGGAGGTGCTCCTATCAGTCTCGATACCGAATGCCGTTCCTGGTATTCCGACATATCGATTCTCGTCAGAAGGTTTTCATCATTAAACAGAAATTCTGCAAGTGCCCTTGCAAGTTCGGTCTTTCCGACACCGGTTGTACCGATAAAGATGAATGATCCCACAGGCTTCTTCTGGTCCTGTAATCCGGCTCTTGACCTGCGTACTGCATCCGAAACAGCAGCTATGGCTTCATCCTGACCCACTACCCTTTTATGAAGCTCATCTTCAAGACGCAGCAGCTTCTCTTTCTCACTTTCCAGCATTTTTGAAACAGGGATACCTGTCCATTTAGAGACTATTTCAGCAATATCTTCTGACCGGACCTCTTCTCTTATGAGCGATCCTTTGCTTCTTTTCTTTTCGATCTGGTCTTTCAGTCCGGCAATTTCTTTTTCCAGCTGGATTGTTTTGCCATATCTTATCTCAGCTACTTTTCCATAATCGCCGGCCCTCTCAGCCTGTTCAGCTTCAAAACGTAACGAATCTACGCTTTCTTTCTTGCTTTGAACCTTTCCGACCATCTCCTTTTCAGAATTCCATGCAGCCTTCAGCTCACTTCTGCGTGATTGTGCTTCAGCAAGTTCCTGTGAAATAGCATCTTCCTTAGCTTTATCACCATCCCTTCTGACCGCCTCTTTCTCTATCTCAAGCCTGGTTATTGTACGATCAACCTCATCTATCTCCTCAGGTACTGAATTCATTTCGAGCCTGAGCTTCGAAGCAGCTTCATCGATAAGGTCTATTGCCTTATCGGGTAAAAACCGGTCGGTTATGTATCTCGTTGACAGATCGACAGCAGCTATTATTGCCTCATCCCTTATTATAACCTTATGATGTGCTTCATATTTTTCCCGTATACCTCTTAATATAGATATGGTATCATCTCGATCGGGTTCATCAACCATCACTACCTGAAATCTTCTTTCAAGAGCTTTATCCTTTTCGAAGTACTTCTGATATTCGTTCAATGTAGTGGCTCCTATCGCCCTGAGTTCACCTCTTGCCAGCGCCGGTTTAAGAATATTTGCTGCATCCATGGCTCCTTCAGATTTTCCGGCACCCACCAGCGTATGAATCTCATCAATGAAAAGCACAATATTACCATCTGAGCTAATTACCTCATTTATAACTGATTTAAGTCGTTCCTCGAATTCTCCCTTATATTTGGCTCCGGCTATCAGAGCTCCCATATCCAGTGAATAAATCACTTTTGACTTAAGGTCTTCAGGTACATCTCCCCTTATGATCCTGAATGCAATCCCTTCCGCAATCGCAGTTTTACCGACACCAGGCTCTCCAATCATCAGTGGATTGTTTTTTGTACGCCGCTCAAGTATCTGAAGTATACGACGTATTTCCTCATCCCGTCCGATTACCGGGTCGAGTTTTCCTGATCTTGCTCTTTCGTTCAGATTTATCGCATACCTGCTGAGAGCGTTGAAAGTATCATCCGATGTCTGGTTGTCGACTGTTGCACCTTTTCTTAATTCCTCAACAGCAGCTTTTAGCCCATCTATCGTAATACCATGATCTTTAAGCATCCGGGATGCTTTGTCATCTGTCTCAAGTATGCCCATAAGCAGATGTTCAGGTGTCACAAATTTATCCTTCATCCCAGCCGCAAAATTGTTGGCTTTTCTTATTGCCTCCGACAGACCAGATGAGAGATAGGCTTCCGCTCCGGAAACTCTTGGATATGAATCAATTAACTTG
>JADDYF010000404.1 GCA_015712185.1 Bacteroidales bacterium | reverse complement strand
TTACCACAGGTTTTACGGTGAGCAGGGAAGCGGAAAAGTACTGGTGGGAGAGGTCAGCATGGTAAATGATGACAGGTCGGATAATTGTTTTTATAATGAGGTGGGAAGATTCCCGGAGACTACTGAAGATGTTGCTCCCCTTCACCTTCTGGCAGCAGATTATGATAAATTTCTTAAGTCAGCTACCTGATGGCAGCAAAGATTATTGTTTCTGGTGCCGGATGCTGTCTCGTGGACCTGCTTTATAATAACATAGATTTTCATAGCAAAGCCATCCAGCCTTTTCTCTCGAAAAGACGAGGCGACGGCGGGTTAACTCCCGGCATGCTCGTTTTACAGGAAGAATTTGAGAAATATTGCGGAACACCGTTAGATCAGGCTGTCAAAAAGATCTCGGGCGGGAGGAAACACGATAAGATAAACATCGGAGGGCCATCAGCCGTATCACTTATACATGCAGCACAGATGACGGACAGGGACGATTGCGAAGTCAGGTTTTACGGCAGGGGTGGAAGTGATGATGAAGGCGCCTATCTGTTTTCCGCTCTAAGGAAAACTCCTGTCGTACTCAGGGATTATAGACTCACTGACAGACGTACCCCATCAACCGTAGTCCTGTCAGATCCCTCCTTCAACGACGGTCACGGGGAAAGGATGTTCATCAACTCTATCGGAGCAGCATGGGATCATTCACCAGATGATCTTAATGCGGATTTCTTTAATTCGGATATTGTTGTTTTTGGCGGGACAGCCCTTGTACCGCGGATAAATGATGGTCTGACATCCCTTCTGAAAAAGGCAAAATCAAACGGATGCATTACCGTGGTCAATACAGTTTTTGATTTCAGAAGCGAAAAGTCAGATCCTTCAAAGAGATGGCCTATTGGTGAAAGTGATGAAAGCTACCGGTATATCGATCTGCTTATTGCTGACAGGGAAGAAGCTTTACGCCTGACAGGGGAAAGTGATTCTCTTTCTGCAGTACGGTTTTTCAGAAATAAGAAAGTATCTTCCGTCATAATCACAAACGGTCCGGAAAATATTCTGACCTGGTCCGGCGGTTCTTTTTTCAGTTCAGCGGGATTGAAGGAAATGCCAGTATCACAACGGATAAAGGAAGAACTTAAGAAAGTCCGGGAAGGGGACACTACAGGCTGCGGAGACAATTTTGCCGGCGGTGTGATCGCATCGCTGGTAAACCAGCTTCGTAAAGGAGCAGGTCCGCCAGATCTCAGGGAAGCTTGTTCCTGGGGGATAGTTTCGGGCGGATTTGCCTGCTTTTATATGGGCGGAACCTGGTTTGAGGAAGAACCCGGAGAGAAGCTTTCAATGATCAAACCATATTATGAATCCTATCTGAAACAGATATCAGGTTGATATTCAGAGTGAGGAACTAAAGTCCCGGATAAAATGAGATTGATAAATGTAATTACATTGTAATTACATATATTTTATTTCAGAGCTTCTTTATATCTCCTGCTGACTTCTTCCCAGTTCACAACATTCCAGAATGCATCAATATATTCAGGTCTCCTGTTCTGATATTTGAGATAATAGGCATGCTCCCAGACATCGAGAGCTAACAGGGGAGTACCCTTAATCTGAGATACATTCATTAGAGTATTGTCCTGATTGGGTGTGCTGCCGATTGCAAGCTTCTTGTCGGAGGTAAGGTAAAGCCATGCCCAGCCGCTTCCGAACCTTGTTTTGGCAGAGTTGCCGAATGCTTCCCTGAACTTGTCAAAGGATCCGAATTCCTTAGCCAGGGCTGCCGATAGTTCCTGTGAGGGACCGTTTGATTTGGCCGAGAGGTTTTTCCAGAATATGACGTGATTATAGAAACCTCCACCATTATTTCTTACTGCATCACCTGCGGATGAGATTTTAGCAAAGATCTCCTCAATTGTACTGTTTTCCAGCGGCGTGCCTTTAATAGCAGCTGTAAAGTTGTTGAAGTATGTACGATGATGTTTATCATAATGCAGCTCCATCGTACGGGCATCGATATAGGGCTCAAGTGCATTATATGCATACGGAAGAGCCGGAAATTCATGTGTGTTAAAATTTTCCATTGTTATATTTTTTGAAGTTGTTAATTCATTTGCAACCGATCCGCCGGAAACGGCTGTTGCAGCAATTCCCAGGCCAAGATTTTTTAAGAAAGTTCTGCGTTCCATTGTATACTAAAATTTATCTCAGAAACAACATGTTCAGGATTTTGTTCAACCGGATTGCTTAAGTTTTGTTGAACAATTTCATTATTAGTTTGTTATAGAATTAACAGCAGGATATAAGATATACATTGTTCAAAGCATTCATGAAAAAGATCTCGACCATCGGAAGAATTTTGTTCGCCCTCCCTTTTGCAGCCCAGGGTCTCAATCATTTTATAATGATGGATTATTATATTGGCACTCTTACTTCCTTCATTCCCAGGACTGCTTTTGTTATGGTACTGACAGGCATTTGCCTTATTGCAGCAAGCATCAGTATAATCACTAAAAAGCTGGTGAGACTGGCTACCATCCTTCTGGCTGTTCTGCTTTTCGTTTTCATAATTACAATACACATTCCGCATCTTATAAACGGTGTGGATACAACGGCCACCCTGATTGCCTTTCTCAAGGATATTTCCCTTATGGGAGGATCGCTTATGATAGCAGGCTTATATTCTGAAGACACGAAGGTCGGGATAAAACAATAAACACCTGTGACAGGCAGTATTACATTGGCTAATTTGAATACGAATAATCTTTTCCGGAGACTGTTTATACTGGCGGAGCTTGGCAAATCCAAGCTATCGCTGGCAGTTACATTTTCGTCAGTCACCGGATACTTCCTGTACCGGAATTCGGTTGACCTGAGCTTTATTTCGCTTGTTGCCGGTGTCTTTCTGCTTGCATCAGGAGCAGCTGTCCTGAACCAGTACATTGAGAGAGAAGAGGATGCTGTGATGGAAAGGACCAGGACGAGGCCCATTCCTTCGAAACATATATCCCCCAGCCAGGCAATTGTCTTTTTAATGTTTCTTCTGATCGCGGGAAGCTGCCTTTTGCTTTCAGCCGGGATAATTCCCTTTATCCTTGGCTTGCTGTGCGTTGTATTATATAACTTCGTTTATACTTCACTGAAGAAAATCACCGTACTGGCTATCGTTCCGGGCGCTCTGGTAGGAGCAATACCACCGGTAATAGGCTTCGCAACAGCAGGGGGAGATATTTTCAACTATAAAATAGTGCTTTTCTCGGTCTTTATGTTCCTCTGGCAATTGCCGCATTTCTGGCTTTTATTGATCAGGTACGGAAAGGAATACCAGACTGCCGGATTTAAAACCATAGTAGAATACCTCGACGAAAAACAGGTCAGACATCTTGTCTTCCTCTGGGTGTTGTTGTCATCCCTCTTTCTTATTATTTTCGTGTTGATTATTAATGAGATCAATAATTATCTTGCCGGCTCCTTTATAATCTTTAACCTGGTTTTTATACTGCTTTTTTACAGGCTCCTTTTTCCGAAAAGAATTTCATGGGATACAATGAGCGCCTTTATACTGCTTAATTCCTTCGGATTTCTGTTAATGATAATATTAATTGCGGATTCACTTCTGAAAAATATCTTAAATAAGATATAATCAGTTCAGGAGTCTTCAGAAAAAATCCTTTTACATATTTTCGCGGTCTGGTTCATAAATAATACAAAGCCAACGGTTATTTATTTGATTTGAGTCAATTAATTATCTAACTTTCAATTAACTTGAGTATAAGAACTCATTATACTTAAAACTGAATATTAATACCTGTTTAAAAGATAATACTTCGGGTTTAACAACTAGATTATGAAATCATTAATTTCTTCAATATTATTTGTATTAGCATTCACAAATTGTATGATCTCACAGCCAGCGATATCCATCCAGGGGCGGAATATTTTAGTAAATGGAACTAATTATTATATCCGGGGTGTATGTTACAATCCTGTAGCAATCGGAGATGATCGCTTTGATCCGCTCGATTTTTCATATATCAACCAGGATACTCAACTGATGGCTCAGGCAGAAATAAATACTGTCCGCACCTATGTTCCAATACTAGATGATAACGTACTCGATAAATTTGCAAATGCCGGTATAAAGGTTATTATCGGATTTCCGAATTATGATGATACGTTCAGGTATCCTGACATAAACAGCGGCAATTATTTAAACTATATAAATGCACATAAGAACCACGAAGCAATCCTCATGTGGGAGTTGGGGAATGAATATAATTATCATCCTGAATGGTTTAATAATGATATTAAGAACTGGTACACGATTCTTAATAATGCAGCTGCGGCTATTCATAATGCTGATCCGAATCATCCGGTTTCAACAGCCCATGGGGAAGTACCAGCTTCGGATGTTATCGCTGCCTGTCCCAACGTTGATGTATGGGGGATGAATGTATACCGCTGGGATGATCCTTCTGCTGCCATTACGGAATTTGCCTTACGTTCGTCAAAGCCCTGTTATCTGTCCGAGTCGGGTGCTGACAGGTTCAATAACACTGAAGGTCATGAGAATCAACAACAACAGGCTGATGCCGATATTGCCATCTGGAACAGAACTAAGATTAATCTTGATAAATGTTCTGGAATTACCTTTTTCTCGTTTGTTGATGAGTGGTGGAAAAGCGGAAATGTCGGCATTCATGATGCTTCGGGATTCAGCATGTCAGTTCCGTACGATAATTTTGCGAACGAGGAATGGTGGGGGATTGTTGATATAAACAGGAATGTCACCCTGGCATATAATACTCTCAAAGTTGCTTTTTCAGGATTTACCGGGGGAATCGAAAACTCCAGGATTCAAAAGGGATCACTTCTATTCCCGAATCCGGCAGAAAACAGGGTTAACATAAAGTTATCAGAGCCCATTAGCGAAGATTTAGTATTGACTATTTCAACTATTACCGGAAATGAGGTGGTCTCAAGTCCGGTTCAGGTAAGTGGTAGAGAAATCGAGGTTTCGCTTTATAAATTCAGATTACCGGTTGGTATCTATATTATTTCGGCAGTAGGAAAAACTGTCAGAACCAGGAATCTCCTGATAAAGAATTAATAGGATCGGATACTGGTTAATCTATCGCTGATCTGTTTCTTATTATCTGTATTCTTACCGTATCTTTCTCAAACAACGGCCACGAAAAGAATACCACACCACCTGACGGATCCTTAAGTGCAGAATCCGTACACTCTCTGAAATCATCAGGAGTGAATAGATCATCAATGTAATACGGATAAACCTGTATGCTGGGAAGGATCATACCAGGGGCTTTCTCATTCATTTCTCTGACCACGGATGCAATCCACCCGGCATCACGTTTAAGCATCTGTGAATAGCACATAGGGGATATGTAATCGGCAAAAGGTGCGATCCGGTATATATCCTGAGCCGCCACTCTGATGTTTGCACCTCCAAAATCGCTGTCCCTCCAGGGTACTGCATGGATATTGATCTTTATATCAGGCTTTATGTTGCGAACTTTATCCGCAATTTCCTTCACCATTGATGCAATCAGGCTACAACGGTAGTCGTTCCAGTTTTCAGAGTAAAAACTCAGTATATAGGCTGCCTTTTGCACGACTGTAATGCAGGTATCGGGAAGAGTAATACCTTTCTGTTTGCAGAAGTTTCCTGTACAGTTGTCGCAGAAGCATGCAATGTCAATGCTCTTTGCTGTCCTTTCAGGATAGATCATTTCCCAGAATACAAACTCCCTGATGAAATCTATGCTCAATCCATCCGGTTCAAGGCTTTTCACCAGTTCAGCAGCCTTGTCAGTTTTTAAATTACGAAAAGCTTTCCGGGAAGGACAGACAAATTCCACCCAGTCATCTTTGGCAATTTTACCCTTATTGGTTATTGCATATAATGTGCTATCATGTTCCAACAGTTCAGGATCATAGAAGACAGGGAAGATAATATAGACCCGGATATTTTTTTCTTTCAGTTCATGTCTGAAAAGAGTATTGGCGGCAAGTTCCTTGCTGACAAAAGCTGTATTTATGCCTATGTTTTTCCACTTATCAGCCAGCACTCGATAGTCTTTGTTATACTCATAGATCTTGATACCGATAATTTTTTCAGAATCGCTGGTGCAACTGAAGCATATAAATAACACAAGCAGAACCATAACATAATTGAACAGTTTCTTCATAACAATTAAATAAGTATTAAAAGTATAGAAAAATATTATGCTTAATTTCCTCAATCTTCATTCTTTAATTACAAACCTTCCTTTGAGTTTGTTCCGGTCTTTCATTATTAATGACCATCTTTCGTTGAGAGGATTATTCTGATAATTAAAAAGTTAATTCGTACGACAGGTGCGTATTATACAAGTTGTAACTATATTTGTAATATTATCAGTATGGTGAAATTCATTGTTTCGATTAATTGTATCAGGAGGTGAGAAAATTTTTCTTTATTTTATGTTTAATAATTTTTTCTTTCGGATATCTCCGTGCCCAGGTTGCCACAATAATTACTGTAAAGGCTGGCACCAGGGTTATTGATTACTTCCCCCCGGAAATAAGATACCGTTATCGCGGTTTTACTGACGGGCAGCTGATCCTCAGGAATGGCAGAGCAAACTCAGGCCTGTTCAATTATAATTTCCTGCTGGGCGAGATGGAATTCATAAGGTCAGGTGATACTCTCGCCATTATTGACAAAAAGAGTATCAGGCTTGTCACTGTTGACCGTGATACATTTTTCTATGATAACGGGTATATCGAACTGATGTATAACGGAGGTATAAAAACAGGGATGAAACAGATCTTCAGGATCAGAGAAATAGTGAGAAAGGGCGGTTTTGGTGAGACAAACAGAAATTCAGCGCTGGAAACCTACAATCTTATAGCCTTATACGGTAATTTTTATGTAATTGTCCCGAATGAAGACTGGATATTTGAGAAATGGACAGATTTTTTTATATCGCCGCCCGGCAAAGGATTCTTTCCGTTTACCATGAAGAATGTAATAAAATACTTCCCGCTGAATAAAGATCAGATAAAAAATTATCTAAAATCAAACAAGGTTGATTTTGCGTCGGGGAATGATCTTGTAAAGTTTTCGTGGTATCTCGATCACTTATAGTACAGTGTTTCCTGCTTCTGAAGCTGCCATCATCATTTGCAGCCTTCCGGCAGCATGACACCCGGATTGCGCTCTATACCTACTTGATCCTTCTCCACTGGTTTTTATAGTTTATGAACTTCCCGAAGTTTGATTTAACCTCCGTTCTCGGCAGGAATTCGATGCTAAGCTGTGTAACTACAAACCCGCCTCCCCTGTATTGCTTATCTCCAAACAGGATCCATGTGTCAGCCGGGAATCTGACTGTCGAGCCGATTCCAAGAAAATTGACAAGATGCGCCGGGGTCAGCGGTCCATATTCACCGGCCGTTGAACTGCGCCATCTGGTGTATGTTGCGCCTGATTGATGGGTTTTGGAGATTAAATTCCTGCCCATAGGAATGATCGCATTGCCTTCAATATCTGACTCAGCGCTTACAACAGGATCCATACCACCCTTATTGTCAAAATAAATAACATTTCCGGTTGGTTTGCCCGGACCACTTTTGCTTTTCGCCAATTCCAGAACATCACCCTCATTCAGGACCAGGTACCAGGTAGTGGAAAGGGTATCACCCTTAATTGAACAGCGAGTGCCGGAAGAGACTTTGAAGAGGCCAAGCATGATTCCCGAAACGGGAGAAAAATTCATTGGAGCGGCAGGTCCCAGGGTTGACTCATCAATGGGTTTTGGAGCAGGAGCTGCAGTCTTTGGAGCGGATCCTGAAGATTTTGCTGCCGGCGCCTGGGCAATAAGAATTTTGTTTACCCAGCCAACCTGGCCTTTGGGCAATTTGACCTTATACCAGTCACCCGACTTCTCGATCTGTGTAACCTCTTGCCTGGCAGTAACCTTGCCGATTATTTTATCATTTGTGCTGGGACCTGAACGCACATTGCCGTTTTTTCCGATAACGAGAGTTTGTGCATCAGATGATTCAATCTGGAAACATAACAGGACAAGGCCGGTCAACAATGTGTAAAATATCTTCTTTAACATAGCATACCTCCCTTTTTTCTGGTTTAATCGGCTTTATTAACTTCAGGTAAACATACCTGAAATATCCGTCAATGCCAATATAGATATACGGTCAAACCGGAAGTTTATTATACTGAATGTCAATAAAAAGTACAGGCAGTGATTTTGCTCTTACCGCCTGTTTCAGAGATAGTTCACCCCAGCTCAGCAAGCGCCTTCACAAGCACATCAAGCTCTTCGGGGGTTGTATAAACATTCGGTGTTATCCTGCATCCGTGTACCCCCGCTCCATCAATAGGTGCACAATAGATTTTATGTTTTTTAAACAGGATGTCACCAAGGTCGCCCGGCCTGATACCCTTTACCCCGACATTTGCAATGGCACATGACCTTGCCGGGTCTGAAGGTGTATTGAGGATTATATGCGGCATGGTCCTCACCCGGTCGCTCCAGTAATGCTGCAGGTACCTGAGCCTTGTTTCTTTCCGTTCAGCGCCCAGCATGTTATAATAATCGATGGCCTCAGCTACTGTCAGGTCAGTATGAACAGGATGTGTACCGATCTGGTTCAGCCTGAGTATATTGTCAGGTTCAGTTACGCCGGAAGCGATCAACGGCCATACCTTCCTGATATTCTCCTTTTTAACATAGAGAATGCCTGATCCGAGAGGCACGCTCAGCCATTTATGGAGACTGCTCCCATAATAATCGCAATTGAGTTCAGGGATAGTGAACCTGAAATGACCAAAGGCATGTGCCCCGTCGACCATAACATCTACACCCTTTGAATGAGCCATATCGCAGATCTTTCTTACCGGCAGTATCTGGCCTGTAATATTGATCATGTGGCATACCATCAGAAGCTTTGTCTTTTCTGATATAGCCTTTGCATAAAGTTCGACTATCTCTTCATCCGATTGTGGATGGTTAGGCACGGAAATTATCCTGTTCACCACGCCATACCTGGCCGCAACCTGTTTGAACATATTCAGCATGGAAGGATAATCCTGTTCAGCCATAACAGCCTCATCCCCCGGCTTCCAGTCTATTCCTCCGATGATCATATCGAGCGATTCAGTTGTATTTCTTGTTATTATCAGATCATCTGCAGTACATCCTGCCAGCGCTGCAAGCCTGGCAGCCATTGCTTTCTTATTTTCAAACTGTATGGTGCGCATATAATACGAACCCTGGTAGTTTATCTCACGGACATGCTTTATAAAGCTTTCCAATGTCTGCTTTGGCAGGAAGCAGTAATAACCATTCTCGAGGTTGATGAATTCAGGATTCAGAATATATCCCGATCTCACCTGCTTCCAGAAATCCTCGTTTTGCGCCAGCTCCGTACAGGGAACTTCAGCGACTGCTTCAATCATCCTGGCCAGGCTGCCCGGCTCAACCATGCTTCCCAGACCAATAAGTCCGGCACTCTTAAGGAATGACCGCTTATCCATTGCTTTTTATTGTAAAGATAAAATTTATTGACCAGTTGGTCACTGACCAATAAGAAAGCAGGAAAGACAAAAAGAAAGGGGGTATTAATTTAAAGAATTTCAAGATTAATTCTGAGGTACTATATAACTAGTAAGTCTATCTGAATTTTTTATGTCTTTTATAACTGCTGTTTTTATGGTATTTCCTGTATGCAGCTTTCTTGGTCTTTATATTGAATTTAGAGTAATATGCCCTGTTCCTTCCCAGCTCTGTATTTTCCTGAAGCATCAGGCCTCGGAGCACACTCTGGTGTTTCCTTTCCGAGGCGCAACCTGCCGTAAGCGCGGCAAGCACAATCAGAATGAATAACGTTAATATACTCTTTTTCATGATAGTAGATTGACTTGGATCAACAATAAACTCTTCCTTTTATTCAACAACAACTCTGAAAGTACGTGTCATATTACCGGCAGTTATCCTTAACAGATAAACTCCCGGGGTCATTTCAACGACTTCAAGCTCTTTATCAATCAGCTGAACCTGTTTAAATTCTTCCCTGTAAACCGGGATCCCTGACAGGGTATACAGCTCCATCGTGATGTTTCTGACTCCTTCCATTTCAATCACAACATGCAGTAAATCTTTTACCGGATTGGGATATATCGTGATTTTCCTGGGGAATATCTGCAGATCGTTCACAGAATGAGGTGAATGAACATACACAGAATCCCTGGCTGTACATCCCCGGTCATCGGTGACCATAACCCAGAACAGATTCCATTGGGTTACGGTGATTGTACTGCCCACTGAACCATTCTGCCATAAATAGGAGGTGAATCCTGTACCTGCATCAAGTATGACTGGCAGGCTGGTTTTAAGAGTATCTTTGCCATCGCCGATCTCAACGACCGGGACACCCCAGACACTCACGGTGCTGCTTGCTGCATTGTTCACCGGATTTTCGTCCGGTGTGTAATCGAGATTTACGCTGAGCTGATAGGTACCGGGTAATGAAAAATCGTATCCGGCAGCAAATGTCACAATCCTGGTGTTACCAGGCTGCAAAGTGCTGCTCAGAGTGATATCCTCATTCACCGGTATACCGCCATCGACAGTATAAGAAATTGTGAATGTCTCATCAGTTGAGATCCTGTAGTAGCCATTATTGATGATCTCAATGGATACCGGATTATTCTGATCAAGTTCACAGGACGAGACAGGTGCTGCGATCCGGGTTATCCCGATATCAGGAACATCATAGGCCACGTGGATGCTGTCACTGGCATAGCAGCCGTTGCTGTCAGTAATTGTCACCCTGTACATTCCGGCACCCGGAGAGCTGACATCATATGAAGAGCCTGTGCTTCCGTCCTGCCATAGATAGGATACGAAACCCGGGGTGGCATTCAGAGTAACAGGATCATAGGTAAGGAGAGTATCCTGGCCGCTCTCTATTTCAACCACAGGAGTGGCATATGCATTCAGGCTGACAATTATCGTATCATTCGACGGAATAAGATCTATTCCAAAAATTGTACTGGCCCTGATCTCATAGCTGCCCGGAAGACTGAAATCCTCAGCTCTGGAGAATGTGTGATTAATGATCTCGCCATTTTCAAATGTATCCTCCAGATCAACAGTCTCGATCACTGCAGTCATACCGTTTATGGAATAAGCAACAGAAATGTTTGTTGTCTGGTCGATATCGGAGTTACCAAGATTCTGAATAGCCACCTGTAAGTGCACATCAGTTCCAAGGCCGCAGGAGCTCTGAGGATGTATGAGCTCAATTACTCCAATATCAGGTACAGACAGCATAAAATTGATTTCATCATAACCAGTACATCCGTTCATGTCCGTAACTGT
>JADDYF010000399.1 GCA_015712185.1 Bacteroidales bacterium | reverse complement strand
GGAGATACTGTTTACATAAAATATCCTCTTTCCGGTTTTAAATGGGATAAAAGAAAGCTCTGGCTGAAAATCGGTTCATCGGTTTTTACTGACCACGGGATAACCCTTGATATTGACAGCGATAACACAAAAGTATCAGGACAGATTAATTATGCCAATGTGATTAAATATCCCGGATCATTATTTTCACCCGGGATTATGGGCTGGTACACTTTTGTACCATTTATGGAGTGTTATCATGGAATAGTGTCGGTAAACCATGATCTTGACGGAAAGGTAGAGATTGACGGGTTTACGGTTGATCTAGCCGGAGGGAAAGGATATATTGAGAAAGACTGGGGAATTTCATTTCCGGAAGCATGGGTGTGGATACAAAGCAATAATTTCGGAGAGCATGACACTTCATTCTCATTATCCATTGCAAAGATCCCCTGGCTAGGCAGCTTTTTTATCGGATTTATTTCTTTCCTGTATTATGGTAAAAAATTCTATCTGTTCAGCACGTATAATAAATCGTCAGTCGTGAAGATGGAGATTAGTGATGATTCTTTGGAGATCGTTGTCAGGAACAGGGATAATATTCTCAGGATCAGTGTGATCAGGAGGTCGTTCGGAGAGCTCAGGGCGCCTGTTTCCGGCAGTATGTCAAGAACAATAAAAGAGAGTGTGGATTCCCAAGTCATTCTGGAATTGTCAGATAAGAATAATAACATCTTATATAAAGGCACAGGCAGGAATGTAGGATTGGAAGTAACGGATCCGGGGGTGCTGAAGGTCTGATCTTTCCTCCATGATGCAGTTCGTACCTTTTGGCTTCGCCGAGCTACCTTCAGTCGGTTCTTTTGCTCCTCCAAAGAAAAATCAAGGCTGAGGCCGTTTGAAATCCAGAAGAGCAAAGCATTATATTGGAATTAAATCCGCCTTCTCTACCTCCTCAGCTACAGCCTCTGCCAAGGCTACGGTTGTCGCGTTAAGCTACGGAGGTCAAAGAAAGCTTCGGTGGGCAAAGCATAGTTCGTGGCTCAAAGTGCGAAGGAATTAAGAATGTATAATATCCGATCTGTTCCCGCGGGATTCATTGCTGTCATGAATTCAGTTCCAGGATAAGGAATAATGACCATTCTCATTAAATGTGACTCCTGTTCCCATCTTTCTGCCTTCGCGGTTGAGTGTATTGTAAAGCCATCTGGCATCTGTGTCAGATACAAAGTTGAGACGGAAATTCTTAATCTGCATGGGAACCATTATCATAGAGATCAGGTTGCCGTTTGAGGGATCTATACATGGGAAATACATCAATGAAATGTCCTTTCGGTATTGTTCATAACCGGTAATCCCTTCATAGTCATTAATAAAATCCCCGGTGCCGTAGAGAATCAGCTTGTCCTTGTACACCTCAATACCGCGTGGGTGATGTGACGAATGGCCGTAGATAACATCCACACCTGCATTATCAATGATTGAATGGGCTAAATTGCGCTGATCATCAGGAATGGTATATCCCCAGTTTGTTCCCCAGTGTATGGAGAGCACCACGATATCTCCGGGTTGCTTTATCACTTTTACCTGATTACTTATTATGTTGAGCGCTTCATCGACCTTAACGGGTAACAGATTCAATCCGGGACGTTCGGGACCAGCCGCCCAGTTCTTCGGAATGCCGCTTGTTTCTGAACCAAAAGAAAAAATAATCACTCTGAACTGCTCTGTTGCCAGTATTGCAGGTCTGCCGGCTTCGTTCAGATCAAAACCTGCGCCGGCATATTTGATGCCTGTATTTTTCAGGGTCCGGATAGTCTCTTTAAGTCCTCCAAGGTCCCAATCCAGGATGTGGTTGTTGGCCAGAGAGCAGAAGTCAATCCCCTGACTGGTCAGAACCTGTATGTTATCAGGATGCATGCGATAATTTATGCCTCTCCCGGGCAATGGGAAATCATAAGAAGTGATGGTGGTTTCGAGGTTGATAATCTTGAACGCAGGCGCCATTTGTTCCCAAACCTTTATTGCGTCACCCCAGATATAGGTGTAAGAAACCGGCTGCCTGACCGGACCATTTACTTTCTCAGCCAGACTGACATACTCCCTGGCATCCTTTACGAATGATTCGTATAACCGGGGATCGACGGAATTAGGTAAAATCTGATCGAGACCTCTTCCCGTCATTACATCACCACAGAGAAAAAGGGTGACACAGAATGTTGACGGCTTATCCTGATCTTGCCTGGAATTATTACCAGGTACATGATCCATAAATGACAGGAAGAGAGATAAGCCGGCGGTCAATATTGCACATAAAATTAAGCGCATGCTATATAAATCTTTTTCGTTTTAAGATATTTCTGTATATCCGCGAACAGATGGCACTTTGAATAATAACCATCTCTGTTATCAACATTTCCTGAATTAATTGCAAATTGAAGTAATCCGTTAAAATCAACGTATATTAAAGAATTTAAAACCGGATATTCTTCCGGATTAATGCCTCTATTCAGCAGATCATCCAGCCCTCTTCACTCACCCGGGGTAATCCCTCCGAAATACCAGTATATAAAATTACCATAATTATCGATATTACTATGCCGGTTCCTCAGGACCTGAGGTGTGTATGGTTTTATTCTGTTTGCCAACAGACTGACAGTCATGTCATGGAATCATGGAGGAATTAAGAATGAAGAACATCCGAACAGCGAAGTCAGAGCTTTTAATTCTTAGTTCTCATTTTGTTTGCTTTGCCAGCCGAAACTTTAGTGAAGGCTGGTTCGTTGTTCTTACTTCAAATACATACTTTGTGTTAGATTGTGAACAGCTCCATATGCAGCTTACGCAAACACTGAACCCTGAACGCTAAACGCTACGCCTTCGCCGGTCCGTCGCTGCATCCTTTGCTAAAGCTACGGATACCGAAGAAAGCTACTGAGCGTAAGCGACAAGGCTACGGAGGGCAAAGGAAGGGGTGAGGAGGAGAGGGGGAGAGCGGGAGATCATCCACCCAGGATTATTTTTGAAAAGCAAAATTTTTAGAAAATAAATCATAAGAGATACCCAATGATACCCTCAATCCAGACCAATTGACATGTATATGATCACCAGCTGAGTTATGCAAATCATCCTCTTTATTGCCAGCTCTGTGAAGTTTACCTTCGATATCTATTTGATATCCCAGGAAAAAATCGAGGGAAAAATTGTTAATTATATGATAAAAAAACCCAAGCGAAGGTTCTACAAAAAAAGGTATACTTTTAAATGTAGCATTGCTTGATGTTGAATATACGTTATAAATTATAAATGACTCCTTTAGTTTAAAGGTGGAAAGGGTGATACCTCCTTTAAATTGTGCATATAAATTAATCTTATTGAACTTATATAAGATATTTCGATACTGCAGGCCAATTCTGTATCCATTAAGAGGCATGTCCAATTTATATTCACCGGAATAATCTTTGACATGATTACGAGCACCAGTTGTATAAAAAGTACCATTGATCCCAATGATATTATCCGGATTTAGATAAATTTCACCAGATACAGAATAATTTGAATAACCGGGGAATTGCTCGGTCATTTCAATTGGTAATTGAGAATAGTATTCTTTCAAATCAAATTGAAAATCTTTTAAATCATTTAGTTGATACAATCCATAACCGCAATTCATGTTTAATCTGAAATTCTGTCCGGGCAGTTCCAGACAAACCAGAAAAATGGAAATACCAACCAGAGATCTTTTCATTGAGGTAAATATTGTGAAATATCCAGTGTATAACCATATACAGTGAATAACCTGTTACCGTAAAGCTGCGGCATATATTCATTTTCATGCATTCTGACCTTCAGAACAACTTCAGAAGTATTCAGATCCACTATGTAGGCATTTCCACGGTCTTTAAGCAGCAGGTATCCGCTCTCAGGATCAATGTTCCTGAGAACCTGGGCAGTAGGTAACCCGATAGATTTTACCAGTTCGAAATCTGCTGCATTTCTTATTTCAAGAATATTGTCATCATTGAGAGTAAGCATTAATCTGGAGGGATCATTTATATCAAAGAGTACCGACCGGTAAGATCTGGCATCTGAATAGACATTTGTAACCACTGTATCTTCGATATTGTACAGCTTTAGACCATTGTAGGTTACAATACATGCATAACGGCCATCCTTTGATGTTGACATGCATGCCCATTTGCTGTAAACGGGATAATCGTCAATGTTAATCGTTGCCATCCTTTTATTATCCCCGGTCCTTATCAACATATATCTTACAGGAGTAAGAATCGCAATCAGGTCATTATCAGTTAAATAGAAATGATCGATATCATTAAAACCAAGATTATGAGGTATTATAACAGGACTTTGGAGATTTTTATCAGTAAATACATAAATATTTTCACTTGATATAGTTGCTACCTTGGTTGAATTTGTGGGACAGGAATAGTTACCCTGATAAATGAGATTATGAAGAGTTACGGAATTCAGCTTTGTCATTGAGGAAATATCATAACATTCCATATAATCATAGGTGTTTGTGTACAATGCTCTGTCCAGATGATTATATCCATAATATGGCCAGTTTCCAGCTATGCGTTGTCCGAGAACATGGTACTGAACATCATTTTTAATATATCCTGTGTTTGATGAATTTAAATAAAATGGGTAAGTGTACAATCTGTACTGAGCTCTCATTGCCAATCCCGGTTGGAGCATAATGCAAAAAGTATCAACCGATGATTCAAGAAGTGTAGAATCCGGATTGGTATCGATTCTCTCCAGTTTATACCGGCATTTGTATTTTGATCTATTCCAGAATATTTTAAGGCTGTCCAGTCCGAGATCGGTAAATTGCAGGGTGGGGAAAGGATCGTTCATTGTAAGAATTTTGCCAAGAGAGAGCTGATTATTGGTTAAGACCCTGGTATTGACCCTGTAAGAAGCAGATCCACCAATATAGGAACTGTCAACATAAAATATGCAGGCAGGATCGTTAACAGTTTTTGTAAATGCAGGTCCTGATATTTCATATGAGTGGAAGTTATATTGGTCACATTGCGGCCATGAAATTTTAAGGTATCCTTCTTCAGTAATGCTGCTGGAAAGAGTTATCTGAGGTGCAGATCTTCCATCAATAAGCATAAGCCATCTTTTCTCTACCATGTAACCCTCAACTCCAGCTAAATCAGCCAGGCTTCCTGAACCACTGCCTGTAAAAATGACAAGTGAAAGAGTATCATATCCGGCAGAGTAATCATCGGGTGAAACAGTAAATGAGCCCTGCTTTGAAAATATGCTCCAATGGTTACCTCCCAGGGAAAAATCACCTTCCAACATTGTAAGTCCGTAGGTATTAATATTGTAATTAAACACTGTTGTGTTGAATACCTTAATCGTATCCTGTTCTGAAGATAAATTCAGGTCAAACTGATGTGTTTCATCAGGTTGCTGGATATCTCTGAAATTCTCTTTATGCAGATCGTACTCGCAGCCAGATAAGAAAAGAATCAAGAAAATAATAAATAATATTTGATTTTTATCATAATTCATTTTAGTATCCAGAAGGAAGCTTTAACCGATTCTATATGTGCACTAAAGGTAAAAAAAATAACCCAAATTAATGTAAGAGAATACCTCGTCACCCCTTCACCCTTTCTCCCTTGGCTCATAGTACAAAGGAATTAAGAATGAAGAACACTCGAACAGCGAAGTCAGAGCTTTAATTCTTAGTTCTCATTTCGTTTGTATTGCCGGCCGAAATTTTAATGAAGGCTGGTTCGTTGTTCTTACTTTATTGAGTTTATCCCGCAAAGCTGGACTTCAAAATGATCGCATGATATATTGCACAGACAAACGCTAAACTATAAAACATCCAGACAACAAGCAGGAGGTTCATTTTTTAACCTAAATTTGATTAAGTTAAAATCTCTAAGAAGATGAACCAAACTACATTTTTTGAACTATGAAAATTAAATGTCTGATATTAATATGGATCATATCCGGATCATTGTCATTCCCGTCTTACGGGCAGCAGAAAGAGAATGAAGAAGGACGCGGAGCTTACAAGACAAGAACTCTATTTAACCTTGAAAAATACTGGGACAGTTCAATAGTCTGCAGCAATCCTCATAAAGGCTGGGAATTCCATTATTTCGACAACGGGATAACCAGATACCATAATCATCTTAAACCCGGCGACTATCTTGAGGATTTCCCCGGACTCAGAACCATTTATCTCCGGCTGGGCTGGTCGTTCCTAGAGCCTGAGGAAGGGAAATTCAACTGGGAACTTATTGATACCGTTATTCAGAAATGGACAGCACGCGGTTATAACATATCTTTCCGGATAACCTGTAAGGAAACAGGCGACCTTGTTTTTGCAACACCAGAATGGGTGAGGAATGCCGGTGCAAAGGGTACTTACCGTCCGGAGACAAAAGCAAAAAACTGGGAACCCGATTATGGTGATCCTGTCTTCCTGGAGAAACTTGAGAAATTCCACAGAATGTTCGCTCAGAGATATGCTGACAAGCCCTGGCTTGAATATATTGACATAGGGAGCATCGGGGAATGGGGAGAAGGACATACTGCTTATTCAGGCTGGCATGACATACCAGTTGAAGTGGTTGAAAAACATATTGAGATGTACCGCCGGTGCTACCCCGACAATGTTATCATAATAAGCGATGATTACCTCGAACAGCGTGATGCCGACGATGGAGCCGATATAGCCATACTCAGCTGCTGCATGAGGAATAACATCGGATTCAGGGATGACAGCTCATGCGTCTACTGGTATGTGCTTCTGGGTTTCGGCTATTCAAACATAAGAAGCCCGGAGATATTTGACCTGGTCTGGGAAAGGATACCCGTTGTCCTGGAATCGGATCACTATAACAGTGTTAAGAAATACAACCTGTGGGATGAAGGAAGGCGGTTCGAAAAAGGGATCGAGGAGACGCATGCTTCTATTATCGGATTTCATCACTGGCCCAGGGAATGGCTTGCGGAAAACCAGGAAGTCGCGCGGAGGCTGGCCAATAAATGCGGGTACTGGTACTTTCCGAAATATGCCATACTCCCTGATACCCTGCGTAAGAACTCTGAGCGTAACTACCTGAGAATGACCTGGGAGAATCATGGCGTTGCACCGGCATATCATCGTTACGAACTGAGATTGCAACTTCTGAATATATCATCGGGCAGATCGCTCATACTTGATCTCGCAGAATCTGATAACCGTAAATGGATGCCGGATAGGATTGTGGGGGAATATTATAATTTAAAGCTTCCGGTTTCGCTACCGTCAGGAAGATATGAAATCAAAATAGGTCTTTTTTATAACAACCGGCGGAAAGAAATTCCGATACAACTTGCCCTGAAAGAGAACCGGAGAAGTGAAGACGGGTACTACAAGATGGGAGAGATTCTTGTACGTTGATAATAAATATAGAATAATGGTGCAACGATTCAACGGTCCAAAGGAGGTTCAATAGCTCCCACCTTCGCTCCCTCCTCCGCTACAGCCTCTGCCAAGGCTACGGCTATCGCGGAAAGCTACGGAGGTCAAAGAAAGCTTCGGTGGGCAATGCATAGCTCGTAGCTCATGGCTCATAGGACGGCAACCGGTTACCAGCTACCGGGTCTTGATGGCTACCGGGACACTGTACGCTAAACGCTGTACATTTAATAAGCCGATACCAATTAACTAGTTGTCAGTATGAATTGCCATATGACATTCTGCTTGTTCTGTGATGAGGTGAGGGGGAGAAGAGGTGAAGTGGAGAAAAAGGTCAAGCTTTGCAACAAATTTCTAATATTCAAGTCTTTATAGTGACTCTATGTTTTACCGAAACCAGTATAAGGTGATAAAGAAATATATCAACCTTCCGCTGAGAAGAATCCTTAAAGAAAGGCACCAGTCGATAATAAACCTGACAGGAATGGCAGTCGCGATCAGCTGCTGCATACTCATAATGCTCTATATCCGGTATGAGCTGAGCTATGACAGATTCCACAAAAATGCCGGTGATATTTACCGGGTCATAACAAAGCAGTCCGACGAATTCAGCTACATGGGGAAAACCCTGTTCGTTGCCACCCCGGGTCTGCTGAAACAGGCACTGGTCAACGATATCACCGAAGTTGAAAGATCTACAAAATGCTGGATGCAACCACATACACTTGAGTATAATTCTTCTCTTTTTTCAGAAACCGGCTTCCTGTACGCCGACACTGATTTCCTGGAGATGTTCACCTTCAGGGTCCTTTCAGGCAATCCTTCTGAAGCATTGAAAGAGCCCTTCTCCCTGTTCATGACAGAAAGGATGGCTTCAAAATACTTCGGAAAAGATGATCCAGTGGGAAAAACAATCAAAGCTGACAATAAATATGTATTTACGGTAAAGGGTATTCTTGAGGATATACCCGGGAATTCCCATTTTGCATTTGATTTCCTTACCGGCTTTGAAACGCTGTACCGGATAAGGGGGAGCAGGGAAGGAGTAGAAAGATGGACCGATTTTTCTTATTCAACTTATATTCAGATATCCGGAAATGCTACCCCGGAGCATGTTAGTGACCAGATCAAAGAATTTCCGGCCAGATACCTCCCCCAGGAATCAGTTTTCAAGGGTATGCAATGGATTATTCAGCCTCTGAAACAAATTCATCTGGGAGGCAATGCCAACTTTGAGCCTGTAAAAAACAGTGATATAAGATATGTTTATCTTGTCGCCTCAATCGGCTTTTTCATTCTTCTAATCGCCTGCTTTAACTACATGAATATGGCAACAGCCAGGTTTTACAGCCGGGGCAGGGAGATCGGGATACTTAAAGTTGCCGGAAGCAGCAGGGCCATGCTTGTCTTTCAGTTCCTTGCCGAATCGGTCATGCTTGCTTTCGGAGGATTTCTCGTTGCACTTATGGTAGTCTGGTTTACCCTTCCTCCGTTTGCCAATTTTACCGACAGGCCTTTAACATTCAGGATGATATTCGATCAATCAATGCTGACAGAATTGGTCGTGCTGACTCTTCTTACAGGAGTCTTTGCAGGAATTTTCCCTGCATGGCGCCTTTCCTCCTTCAGCCCGTTAAATCTCATAAAAGAGGAGTACACAAATCCCGGTGGGATATGGAGGAAGGGATTTCTCAAAAACGTTCTGGTCATTCTTCAGTACGTGATTTCAGTTATTGCACTTGTTGCTAGCTTTACAGTCCTTCGTCAGCTCAGCTTTATCAAAAATGCCGACCTCGGATTTGACAGGGAGAACATTCTCACAATATCTCTCGATGACCCGGCTATCCGCAAAAACCCTGCTGTTCTGATCAGCGAGCTCAGAAAAAATCCGGACATAGCGGATATTACCGCTTCATCTGATCTTCCATACTCGATAAACTCGGCCGGTTTGGGTGCATGGGAAGGGAAGCCCGAGGGACCGGAACTGACTGTCTACAGAACCGGGGCAGATACGAAATTCATTGATTTTTACAGCCTTAAGATCCTGTCAGGCCGGGGATTCTCAGATGAGTTCAACGCTGATTCACAGAACAGCTGTCTTATAAATCAAACAGCCGCAAAGGCAATCGGATGGGATGATCCAACAGGAAAGAAGTTTGGCCTCGATCCGGAAAATCTGATGAATGTCATAGGCGTGGTTGAAGATTTCAATTTTCATTCTCTTAATCTCCCTGTTGAGCCGCTGGTTATGTTTCTTATACCCTGCTATCAATTCAGTCAGCCCCGGTATATTTCCGTGAAAGTCAATTCCAATGATCTTGCAGGATCAAAACTTTCTGTTGAGAAAATGGTTAAGGAGCTCTCTCCGCATTACCTGAACCCGGTTTCAGTCCTGGATGACAGGATAGATAATATGTACAGCTCTGACAGGAACCTGGGATCAATCATTTTCTTCTCGACGATAGTGGCGGTAATACTTACCTGCCTCGGACAATACAGCCTCTCATTCTTTGCAACA
>JADDYF010000373.1 GCA_015712185.1 Bacteroidales bacterium | reverse complement strand
CCAGAATGAGACACCCCAGGGTTTCTCGCGTCCGTTCTGCTTCCTGAGGTTTGTCATCGGGCTTATCCCGTCGTAGTTGAGATACTCGATCCACTTGCTCATCTCTTCTACCGTACCGCTGCCCAGGTTGCCTACAACAACCGGTTCGGCATTGAGCAGCCCACACAGCTGAAGAAATTCATGAGTCCCGAAGCTGTTATCCTCGGTAACATTCCCCCAGTTGGTATTTATCATTGTGGGACGCTGGTTCCGCGGGCCGATACCGTCGCGCCAGTGATACTCATCCGCAAAGCAACCTCCCGGCCATCTCAGGTTGGGGATCCTTATCTTTTTCAGAGCCTCAACAATATCGAGACGGATACGATCTTGCTTCGCAACAGGCATGCTTTCGCTTACCCAGTAACCATCATAAATGCATCTTCCAAGGTGTTCTGAAAAATGACCATAGATGTGCCTGCTTATGGTATATTTTGATGCTCCTGCATCAACAACAAGCGAGATGGATGACTGACCTGAAAGGCTAAGGCTGACAGCCAGTATAACGAGAATCAGAACTGTTTTCTTCATTGTATATATCTGCTTAATCCTGTTAATTATGAATTATTTTACCACTACCTTTTTGGCAGCGTCGTACATTTTACGGGCAGCTGCTGCCAGTTGCTTCTCAGGTATCTTGATGACCTTTCTGTCATAGGTCATGAGGCCGTTGCATTCTATTTCAACATCAGTAGTCTGTGTATAAATTGCAGCAGACAGTCCTCTCCGGATGAACCGTGAAATCTGATCGAGGTACCCGGAATATGTGGTGAACAGAGTATCCGCATTCTGAAATGTCCTGTATCCCCAGTTGTTCTTGTCCAGCCAGGTATGCCCTTCCAGAGGAAGTCCCAGTCCGCCGAATTCGCCAAGCACCAGTGCTTGCTTTGAGCCGAACACCTCAGGTTTTGCCATAACCGGTCCGGGATAATTATGCAGGTCAAGTATGTGGCCGACTTCGTGGAAATTTCCGCCACTGGCGCAATTGACAAGGCGGGAAGGATCTTTCTGCATTGTCCACCTGGTTATTTCAACGCTTTTAAACTGTCCCCAGGCTTCATTGAAAGGAACCCAAACAACAATGCACGGATAATTATACAGGTAATTGATGATGGCATTCCACTCGGTACGGTATATTCTTTCCGATGCTTCGGTCCGGACTTTATCTGATCCGCCCTCCATTCCAGGCCGTGTATTCCATTGTCCGCCTCCAAGATCACCGCTTGGCATATCCTGCCAAACCAGCATGCCGGTCTTGTCGCAATGATAATACCAGCGGGCAGGCTCGACCTTCACATGTTTTCTGATTGTGTTGAAGCCCATCTCCCTGGTTTTGACAATATCAAACAGCAGAGCCTCATCGGTCGGTGCGGTATATAATCCGTCAGGCCACCATCCCTGGTCAAGCGGTCCGTACTGGAAAACATACTTATTGTTAAGCATCATCCTGAGAACGCCATTCTCATCAGCCCTCAGCGAGATCTTACGCATGGCAAAATAGCTCCTGACCTCATCTGTCACTTTTCCTTTTCTGACAAGTGCGATCCTGAGGTTATAGAGGAAAGGATTTTCAGGTGACCAGAGCTTTGGCTCATTTACAGGAATGATTATTCCTGCAGATGATGCAGCATCTTTTTCCAGGATCAGCTTCTCTCCGTCCCATACGGAAATCCTTATTATATCGCCGGATGCAGGATTCTCTACCCTGACATCAGCCATCAAAACCTGCCTGTCAATATCAGGTATCTGCTTTATTGACGAAATATATGATGCCGGAACTGCTTCAAGCCATACAGTCTGCCAGATTCCAGTGACTGAAGTATACCAGATTCCACCCGGTTTCAATACCTGTTTTCCGCGCGGCTGAGGACCTTTATCAACCGGATCCGAAACCCGGACCTCCAGAAGCTGCTGACCGTTTCCCTCGATAAGTTCTGTTATGTCGAAATAAAACGGATCATATCCGCCCTGATGTGAACCGATCTTCATACCGTTAATGAATATCTCTGATGCCCAGTCAACAGCACCGAAGTGCAACAGGACATGTTTATTCCTGTACGATTTCGGCAGTGTGAACCTTGTTCTGTACCAGAGAATATTATCAGGTCCGACAGGCCTGCCGACACCCGAGAGTGCAGATTCCGTTGCAAACGGGATAAGTATCTTCCCCTGGAATGTTTTAGGTTTGGCTTCATTTGAGGGTGTAATGGCATAATCCCACAAACCATTGAGGTTTAACCATTCCTGCCTGACCATCTGAGGCCTGGGGTATTCTGGCAGCGGATTCTGAGGATTTACATCTGCAGCCCATTTTGTGGTAATCTTTTCACCGGCGATTTTCCATGAGGAAACCTGCGAATAACCGGATACTGAAAACAGCAGCAGGACAAGAATAACAGATAGCAATTTTTTCATGAGTGACTTAGGGTGTATTTAATGAATTATTTATCGTCAAGGAATTAATTGTCGCGCCTTAATGCCTTTAACCAGTTTGGAATTGCATTAAAAATAATGATTATAACCGAAATTATTATACACAAGGTCAGGATAAGATTTATCAGGCCCGGAATCCTGGTTACGGCATCACCTGCCTGGGGAATATAGATGTTTTTAATGTTCAGCAATGCTGCCGTCATGGTTGTAATACCGACGAAGGTCATTGGCAGTAAAGTCACCCATGCGTACTTTGCCCTGCCGCGGTTTATGATAAATGACGTGCCTATTGCCAGGGCTATCGTGGCCAGCAGCTGGTTGGCAGTTCCGAACATCGGCCATATTGTTGTTACTGTTCCGGTATAGATAAAGTAACCCCATGAAAATACTATGATACCGCTCGTAATCAGGTTACCCGGGAGCCAGTCGGTTTTCTGAAACGGAGCATAGATTTTTCCGAATGCCTCCTGCAACAGGAAGCGGCCGATACGTGTTCCGGCATCAATTGTTGTCAGGATGAACAGAGCTTCGAACATGATTGCGAAATGGTACCAGTACGACATCAGGTGTTTCATCCCCGGAATGGATGAGAAGATATATGCCATACCTACACCAAGCGATACTGCTCCCCCGGTGCGTCCTGCGATTTTCTCACCGACGCTGGCAGAAAGCTGATCAAGATTGGTTTCTGTAAAGCCCATTTCATGAAGCTTCGGCAGTATTGCCTGTAGCTTCTCAACAGGGACATTGATCTGGAAATAATCAAGAGGAAGAAGGCTTGTGGCTGCAATCAGTGCCATTATGCTTACCGCACCCTCGGTGAGCATTGAGCCTACGGCAATGGTCTTTATATGACTCTCCTTCATGATCATCTTCGGAGTGGTCCCCGAACTTACCAGTGAGTGGAAGCCTGAAATTGCACCGCAGGCTATTGTTATAAAAAGGTAGGGAAATAATCTGCCCGGAATTATTGGTCCTCCTCCTTTGCCGAACTCTGTGAATGCCGGCATTTTTATTTCAGGTGCAACAATAATCAGCCCAATTGCAAGCAGTCCAATGACCGAAATTTTCATTATTGAGCTCAGGTAATCGCGGGGCGAGAGAAGGAACCATACGGGAAGAACAGAGGCCAGAAATCCATATATACAGATAATGACTGTAAGTGTCTTTTGATTGAATGTGAACCACCCTGCAAACTGTGATTCAGGTATATACCGGCCAAAAACAACAGCAAGGACCAGAAATATAACTCCGAATAGTGTCGCCTCTACCGTTTTTCCTTTTCTTATTTTGAACATCCACAGTCCCATAAGGATGGCTATAGGTATAGTTGATGCAATGGTAAAAGTACCCCATGGACTTTCAGCAAGTGCATTTACCACGACCAGACCCAGTCCGGCCAGGGCAACAACTATGATGAGTATGATGGCAAAGGTGGTTGTGATACCGCTTACCTTGTTTATTTCAGCTTTTGCAATGGCCGCCAGCGATTTACCGTCGTGCTGGACAGATGCCGTAAGTATAATGAAATCGTGCACTGCTCCTGCCATTATGGCACCAATGAGCATCCACAAAAAGCCTGGCATAAAACCAAATTGTGCAGCCAGTACAGGCCCGACAAGAGGTCCGGCACCGGCAATAGCTGCAAAATGGTGGCCAAAAAGCACCCATTTGCTCATGGGGTAATAATTCTGCCCGTCGTATAACCTGTGTGCAGGTGTTAAGGCCAGATCGTTCCTTACCGCAACCTTTGCCGCCACAAAGCTGAAATATAACCTGTAAGCAATAACAAAGACTGCTATGGTCCCTATCACAAACGGCATTGCATTCATCAGGCTGGAACTTTTCAAACAATCACCTAAAATAGATATTTCCGGCGATACGTGAAATTCTGTTTATCACAATCGTTTGATCCTTTGTTTAACCGGCTGATCGATAATAATAGGAACCTGTTCGATTATAGTGTTTGTGGAATCGAGATTAAGGGTTCGGATGTCGGATATACTCAGTTTTCTGACAACGCTGTTGAGCGCAAGGATTAAATTCTCCCTGTTCGGCAGGTTGACATCACGCGACATGATCCTGTCAATAAGTATGAATTTGAAATCTCCGGGTATTTCGTACTTCCTCAGCGAATCAAAACTACTCTCAAGCTTCAATTCGCCCGATTTCACCAGGTCTTCAAGCACCTCCCTGAAGTAAAGATTTATTCTTGGCTCAACCTTGAATCCAATATGGAAATCAATTCTTATAAGGATCCCGGGAATGATCTGTCTGATCTGGTATTCAAACCTGTTCGGTTCATTAACCCTGTCAACATGTAGCAGCCAGTAAGTTTTAGCCCGTTTGGGCTGTTTCTGAAATATCGAATAAATAACCTTCGATTCGACCTGATCATACCTGTTGGCACGTATTATATAGACAAGATTCGTAGCGAACATCGGAACCGATTCATCCCTGCTGAGATCCCGGAAAAGGTCGAGGTATTTATCCAGATCTGCGAAAGTTATATACCGGTTCTTTATTTTCCTGCCGAAATACCATCCGAACATGACCAGGAAATAAAGCGAAGCTATGAAGAGCGTAAACCAGCCTCCATTCATGAATTTATGGAGATTTGCTATAAGGAAGCTTCCCTCGATGGTGAGGTAGGCCATCAGAAACACCAGAACTATACGGTGATTCAATCCCCTGGTGTACAGATAATACGACATCAGCAAGGTGGTCATAATCTCTGTGATGGTGATTGCAAGACCATACGCGGCAGTCATATTTGACGATTCTTTGAAGAAGAACACTACCAGGCTGCACGCGGCCCACAGGAACCAGTTGACAAATGGCATATAGACCTGGCCCCTGATGTATGTCGGATGCAAAACCCTGATCCTGGGCCAGAAATTGAGAGACACCGCTTCACTTACAAGGGTAAATGACCCGCTGATAATAGCCTGGCTTGCAATAATTGCAGCAGCAGTTGCAAGAATGATACCGGGCATCAGGAACCATCTCGGCATTATTTCGAAGAACGGGTTTACAAGCGCACCCGATTCAATGTTTCTGATCAGCCACGCACCCTGTCCGAAGTAATTGAGCAATAAGGCAATCTTCACAAAGCTCCACGATACACGAATATTCTTCTTTCCGCAATGGCCAAGGGCTGCATACAGAGCCTCGGCACCGGTTGTACACAGGAATACTGCTCCCAGGAGGACGAAACCGCCCGGATATTCGGCAAGGAACCGGTAAGCATATACAGGGCTGATTGCCTGCAGAATACCGGGGTGATGGACCACCTGCGAAAATCCCACAATTCCAAGCATCGAAAACCAGATTACCATAACCGGACCGAAGTAGCTCCCGATAAAATTTGTTCCGAACTGTTGAATGAAGAAAAGCACTCCGAGAATGACAAGGACAATGGGTACAACCGGAATTGAAGGATTGAAGAGTTTTAAACCCTCAACAGCAGAAGTAACTGTTATTGAAGGTGTAATAACTCCATCAGCCAGAAGGGCAGAACCACCTATCATTGTAAGAATAGCAAACCAGTATGGTTTTTCCTTTATCAGGGCATACAGGGAGAATATTCCTCCTTCTCCGTTGTTGTCAGCCCTTAACGTAATGAAAATATATTTGGTTGTTGTTGAGAGTGTCAGTGTCCAGAATATACATGATAACCCTCCGTAAACGAGCAGCTCGTTAAGATTATCTCTTCCTCCGTCAAGTATAGCCTGTATGGTATAGAGCGGGCTTGTACCCAGGTCACCAAAAACTACTCCAAGGGTAATAATCAGACCGGCAAGAGAAATCTTCTGGATAATTCCATTTTGTTCGGCCTCTTTCATGATCAGCCTCTCTTATATTATAAAATCTGCCAAAAAAGGTAGCAAAGTTAAAAATTTAACGTATCAGCTGTCAGGGAAAGTAAAGATTTTTATAGTTATTGGACCCGGGAAGTTATAAAAACTGAAGCATTCATCATATTAAATAACTGCCGGAAAAATTATCTTTGTCAACTTTAGTACTATTGTTTAATAGCTGTTTAAGTAAATATATGTTAAGGCTGTTATCAGTCAGTCTGGTCATAATTGGCGTTCTGGTAACAGCCGATGCTCAGGACTCAATAATATACCCTGAAAGGATCTCACTGCTCTTTGCAGGAGATATTATGGGTCACGATGAACAGATCAAGTCTGCTGAAAACCCTGCTGATCACACTTATGATTATGACCGTGTCTTCAGGTTCATCAAACCCATTATTTCTGAAGCTGATGTGGCAATCGGCAACTTTGAGGTTACCCTTGCAGGCCCGCCTTATAAAGGATATCCGCGTTTCAGCTCTCCTGCGTCTCTTGCCGCAGGATGCAAAAATGCAGGCTTTGATTGCCTTGTTACAGCAAATAATCATGCAGCTGACAGGGGCAATGCCGGGATATCAGGAACCATTTACAGGCTTGACAGTATCGGTATGCCACACACCGGTACATTCATGAGCCCTGAGGACAAGGACAGCCTTTATCCGATGATAATACATAAAGGCGATATTGAAATTGCATTGCTCAATTACACCTATGGTTTGAATGGTCTGAAGGTCCCTGGTCCCGGAATCGTCAATATTCTCGATAAGAACCTTATTATCAGCGATATTGAGAAAGCCAGGCAAAACAATCCCGACCTGGTTATTCTCTTTGTACACTGGGGTACGGAATATGACACCATCCCGTCGGAAAGCCAGGCAGAATTGGCCAGTGATTTTTTCGCACACGGTGCAGATATGATTATCGGTTCTCATCCTCACGTCATGCAGAAAATGATGTGGTTTAAGAAAGATTCTGCAGATAAAGACAGGATCGTTGTTTATTCACTGGGTAATTTTATTTCAAACCAGCGTAAGCCAAAAACCGACGGTGGTGTAATGGTCAGAATCGAACTGATCCGGGATGGAGATTCAGTGGTTGTCTCAGACGCGGGGTATTATCTTACCTGGGTCTATACTCCCATCGGAAAGGATGGAAAGAAATTCTATATTCTTCCCTGTTCCGAATATGAAAACAAACCCGAATTCTTTCCAAATCCCGCACATTACCAGCAGATGAAGAGATTCATAAACGACTCACGAGCACTTCTGAATGCACAGAATTTTAACATGAGTGAAATTATTTACCCGTGGAAGCCGTAAAACTCACACCCCAGGGAGGTGATCGTAGTATCACAACATCTCGTGAAAGAACAGCCATTGCAACGTTTGACAATTGGACCGTTTGACCATTGGACCATTGGACCATTTGACCATTGGACCATTGCACCGTTGAACCTTAATTCCCACAAACATTCTTTCACAGCGTAATTGAATTATCTCTTTTTTTTAATAATATTGCAGAACGAAGATCAGGTTTCCTCGTTTGATAGATTTTATGACTGATTCCATTACAATATTATCTGCTACTGCTGTCTCAATCGGTTTCATTCACACTATCCTGGGACCTGACCACTATCTTCCTTTCATCGTATTGAGCCAGGCAAAAAAGTGGACTACCAGGAAAACAATGTTCATTACATTTCTCTGTGGTGTGGGTCATGTGCTGGGTTCAGTAATTATTGGCCTTGTTGGAATTGCGGTCGGAATTTCAGTTAATAAACTTGTTGCGGTTGAATCGTTCCGGGGTAATATCGCAGCATGGCTCTTTATTGCCTTCGGACTTGTTTATATGGCAATCAGCATCAGGAACCTTGTCAGGAAAAGGAAACACACTCATTCACATTTTCATATCGGCGGAGAAAAACACGCGCATGAACATGATCACATGAAAGAGCATACTCATATACATGCTAATGATATAGTTAAAACAACTCCATGGATTCTCTTCCTCATTTTTGTTTTCGGGCCGTGTGAACCTCTTATTCCTATCGTGATGTACCCGGCTGCCCAGAACAATATTCCCGGAGCTGTTTTAGTATCGTTGCTTTTCTCAGCAGTAACCATAGCAACGATGATGGCAGTTGTACTTGTATTCAAGCTGGGCTTAAGCAAGATCAATCTGAGACCGGTCGAAAGATATGCTAATCTTATTGCCGGTACAATGATCTTCCTTTCGGGTCTGGCTATACAGTTTCTTGGTCTGTAAATATTCCCCGGCGATCCGGGGGACGGGAGTTCATAACATATACACTTAAGATTATTTGCTAACAGAAAATCAAATCAGATGACTTACGACTATAATACTCAACGTAAAAGGATGGCATTGCCGGAATATGGCAGGAATGTTCAGAAGATGATTGATCATATCAAAACCATTGAAGACCGGGATGAGAGAAACAGGGCTGCAAAGACGGTGATACAGATAATGGGAAACCTTAATCCCCATCTTCGCGATGTCGGTGACTTCAAGCATAAATTATGGGATCATCTGGCATTGATTGCTGACTTTGAACTGGATATTGATTCACCGTATACAACTCCCGAACCCGCAAAGTTCAGAGAGAAGCCCAGGGAGGTTCCCTACAGCCAGGGAAATATCAGGTATCTTCATTACGGCCGGATAATTGAGTTGCTGATCCAGGCAGCATCAGCAATGGAGGAAGGTGAAGAAAAAGAGTACCTTACAACCCTCATTGTAAACCAGATGAAGAAATCATACGTCACATGGAACAGAAGCCAGGTGGCCGATGAGGTAATAATTGAGGATATGAGGATACTATCGGGCGGTAAGCTAAAAATGACGGAAGGTGTGAAAATCCTTGAGGTAAAAGAATTAATCCCTCCCGTAAAAAGAAAGCAGCAGGGCAAAGCACATTCCAAACAGCAAAGTAAACAATACAACAAGAAAAAAGGGCATAACCGTCACTAATGGGTACTTTTATTGTGCAGGGCGGCCGATCGCTCAGAGGAGAAATCAGGCCGCAGGGAGCAAAGAATGAAGCCCTGCAGGTTATCTGCGCCACCCTCCTCACCCCTGAAAGGGTTACTATAAAAAACATCCCCGAGATTAGCGACGTCAATAACCTCATCGAACTAATCCGATGCCTCGGAGTTAAGATTACCAGGGATTCAGAATCAGTTATAACATTTCAGGCCGAAAATATCGACCTCGGCTGTCTTCAGACAACTGAATTCATCTCAATGAGTTCCAGCCTGAGAGGTTCAATAATGATTGTCGGGCCGCTCCTTGCACGTTACGGAAAAGCCTATATACCCAAACCGGGCGGCGACAAGATCGGCCGCCGGAAGGTCGATACACACTTTACAGGATTCAGCAAACTGGGAGCAGAATTTTTCTACGACTCATCCGATTCATTCTTTAAGATTGAAGCTGCGGTCCTTACCGGGAATTATATTCATCTCGATGAGGCATCAGTGACAGGGACAGCAAATATCATTATGGCTGCCGTCCTTGCAAAGGGACGGACAACAATCTATAATGCAGCATGTGAGCCATATATACAACAACTATGTAAAATGCTTGTTTCGATGGGTGCATGCATTACAGGAATAGGCTCCAACCTCCTCAGTATAGACGGAGTGAAGGAGCTAAAGGGTTGTGTTCACTCAATCCTTCCTGATATGATCGAAATCGGTTCATTCATTGGCATGGCAGCAATGACAGAATCGGAAATCACAATCAAGAATGTTTCCTTCGATGATCTCGGGATTATCCCTGATTCATTCCGAAGGCTCGGGATAAATTTTGAGAGGAGAAACGATGATATTTATGTTCCCCGTCAGGAACATTATGAAATAGAGACGTTTATTGATGGCTCTATAATGACTATTGCAGATGCTATATGGCCCGGCCTGACTCCCGACCTGCTTAGCGTACTGCTTGTCACAGCCACTCAGGCAAAAGGAGCCGTGCTCATCCATCAGAAAATGTTCGAAAGCAGATTGTTTTTTGTGGATAAGCTGATTGACATGGGCGCCCAGATTATACTCTGCGATCCTCACAGGGCGACCGTAATTGGTCTCGACAGGATGATCAGACTCAGAGGCACAACAATGTCATCACCTGATATAAGGGCAGGGGTGGCTCTTCTGATAGCGGCATTGTCGGCTGAAGGTACGAGCGTTATTCATAACATAGAGCAGATCGACCGCGGATACCAGTATATCGACACACGGCTGAATGCCCTCGGAGCCGATATAAGGAGGGTGTAGGGATACGGTTCGATCCCTGTCAAATTGTCAAAATTCCCCTGTTGGCAGATATTTTGATGAAAGCACATTAATATAATGAAATATTTTGAGTGATGGTAAAGAAAAAGACGCATGAACAGGAAGGGAACAAACAAAAAACACCGGATGAATCAGCTGAAAATAAAGTCAATAACACCACTCAGGAAAATATAGTTACAGAGAAATCAGAGACCCCGCCTGTTACTGACCAGGAATTGCAGACAGTTGCAACACCTCCGGAGGAGGCTGCTGTTGCTGACAAAGTTGTTGCTGAAGAGAAGTCGGCCGAAGAAAAACTGGCAGAGATGCAGGATAAATATATCCGGCTAGCTGCAGAATTTGATAATTACAGAAGGAGAACCCTTCGTGAGAAGATTGAGCTGACAAAATACGCCGGGGAAGATCTCCTTCTTAAAATACTGCCGGTCATGGATGATTTCGAAAGAGCTCTTTCACACCTCGACACAGCAACCGATTGTGCTTCAATGAGGCTGGGTATTGACCTGATCTATGGAAAGTTTACCGAATTTTTGAAGCAGAACGGTTTAAAAGAGATTGAAGCACTGAATTGTGTGTTTGATCTTAACCTGCATGATGCTGTTGCCAAGGTAGCAGTCGAGGAAGAGGAAAAGAAAGGAAAGATTGTTGATGTGATTCAAAAAGGCTATTACCTGGGTGACAGGATTATCAGACACTCAAAGGTAGTTGTCGGAGAATGATTTTAAATACCCGGATGCACGTGTACCAGGTATGTGAAAAATAGACTAAGGGATGGAAAAGAGAGATTATTACGAAGTGCTCGGGGTATCAAAAAATGCCTCAAAGGAGGAGATAAAAAAAGCGTACCGTAAACAGGCTCTGAAATATCATCCTGACAAAAATCCAGGAGATAAAAAAGCTGAAGAGCATTTTAAAGAGGCTGCCGAAGCATACGAGGTCCTGAGCAACGATGAGAAAAAAGCCAGGTATGACCGTTTTGGTCATGCCGGTATGGGTAATGCGGGCGGCGGTTTCGGCGGCGGTATGACGATGGAAGACATCTTCTCCTCATTCGGGGATATTTTTGGTGATGCTTTCGGCGGTTTTGGTGCATTCGGAGGCAGCAGACGATCAGGACGCCGCACAAACAAGGGCAGTAATCTCAGGGTGAAGGTGAAGCTCACACTTCGCGAAATAGCCGAAGGCGCAGAGAAGAAGATAAAAGTCACAAAATATGATACGTGTGAATCGTGTGGCGGAACAGGAGCCGCCGATTCAAACAGCATGTCGACCTGTACTACCTGCCGCGGATCGGGACACGTAACAAGGATCACCAATACCATGCTGGGCCAGATGCAGACAACTTCTGTATGCCCGACATGCGGCGGTGAAGGTAAGACAATATCAAAAAAATGTCCGGTCTGCTACGGTGAGGGGATAGTACAGAAAGAAGATATTATCAAGATCAATATACCTGCCGGTGTTGGAAAAGGCATGCAGATGAATGTCAGCGGCAAAGGCAACGCAGCACGCAGAGGAGGGGTTCACGGCGATCTTCTGGTGGTGATTGACGAGGAAGAGCACCCCGATCTCATCCGCGAGGGCAACGACCTGATATATAATTTATTTATAAGCATTCCCGATGCTGTCCTTGGTACGCATGTCGAAGTGCCAACGGTGGAAAATAATGTCAAGATAAAAATAGATCCCGGAACCCAGCCGGGTAAAATTCTGCGCCTGAGAGGCAAGGGTCTGCCGGAAGTGAACGGCTACGGAAGAGGCGATCTTCTGGTAAATGTCAACGTCTGGATACCACAAAATATTACCAGAGAAGAAGCAAGGATCATTGAAAAATTCAAGGAATCATCCTCCTTTACTCCCAAGCCCGACAAAAATGACAAGAGCTTCTTTGAAAGGATGAGAGGATACTTCGAGTAGAGAAAGGTTAAATAACTCACCCTTCAGCCTTCCCGATCTTCAGCCGGGACAGTTGTGGAGTGAGTTCATTTATATCTCC
>JADDYF010000370.1 GCA_015712185.1 Bacteroidales bacterium | reverse complement strand
ACAAGGAAGGAACTTTTCAATTTTCAGCTGGATTGATCTTAATACACTGGGGATAAGCTTCCCCATAATGGTCTCGATATTGCTTAGTATCGGCAGAACGGAAAAATTAACCTTTCCCCTGACTATTATGAGCGGGATAGTTGTCGCTTTCCTGTCTAAGGCAAGATATGTGATGATTTCGACTCTTATAGTTTTTTCGCAATTGTTCTTTGTTTCAAAAATTGATTTTCGAAAAAAGGTCTATATCCTTCTTATTTTTATGATAAGTGTCGTAGCTGTAATAGGTATTGCTAAAATCTATGATTATGATATTCAGAAAGTCATTGATAACAGGATATTGGAAAAATCAAGTGATTTAGCTTCTGCCCGGGCAAGAGTAATATCATATGAGGTTTTTTTAATAAAATTCCCTGAACATCCCCTGCTTGGAGTCGGACCGATAACCAAACCGGATGTAGTCCTATTACTGAGAGGATGGGCCCCTATTATCCATATCGGATATTTATCTTATTTATATTTTTACGGAATAGTTGGCTCTTTATTAATTTTTATTTCGATATTTTTATTACTAATAAGAGCCTGGACTGTCGGGAGAAAATACTTGTTCTGGGGTGCTTTTTATGGTATGTTATCCTTTTGTTTTGCCAATGTTACTTTCGTCTATTTTAATTTAAGCGAGATAGGTGTTATTTTGGCAGTCATATATATGAAATATTTCAGTGACGAATCATCTTTGAAATTATCTGATGAAAAAAAGCTTCAGACAATACCGGAAGTAGACCAGGAATTTTAAGTTTAAAGTTATGTTCAAAGACAAGACATTGTTAATTACAGGCGGTACAGGTTCTTTCGGGAATGCCGTTTTAAATCGTTTTATAAATACAGATATAGGAGAAATACGCATTTTCAGCCGCGACGAGAAGAAACAGGATGATATGCGACAATACTATAACAATTCAAAAATAAAATACTACATAGGGGATGTCAGGAACTACGAGAGTATAAACAGTGCTATGAAGGGAGTCGATTATGTTTTTCAGGCAGCAGCATTAAAGCAGGTACCTTCGTGCGAATTCTTCCCTATGGAGGCTGTTCTTACAAATGTCCTTGGATGCGAGAATGTTCTGAATGCCGCCATTGAAAATAAAGTCAGTCGCGTAATAGTTCTCAGCACCGACAAGGCTGTTTACCCTATTAATGCGATGGGGATGTCGAAAGCCCTGAGCGAAAAGGTTATGGTGGCTAAATCGCGGAATTTAAATAATTCCGGTATGGTTTTCTGCGGCACAAGGTATGGAAATGTGATGGCCTCCCGGGGTTCAGTTATCCCTCTTTTTGTTGAACAGATTAAGAAAGGCAGGGATATTACCGTTACTGATCCGGAAATGACCCGTTTTATGATGTCACTCGATGGTGCCGTAGATCTTGTAATTTTTGCTTACCAGTATGGTAATCCCGGTGATATATTCGTTCAAAAATCTCCTGCAGCTACTATTGATGTACTGGCAAAGTCACTGTTAAAACTCTATAACAGCACAAACCCCATAAAAATCATAGGAACCCGTCATGGCGAAAAACTGTACGAAACACTTGTCAATCGCGAAGAGATGACAAAGGCTGAGGATCTCGGTACGTACTACAGGATACCTGCAGATACCCGTGACCTGAACTATAATAGATATTTTGTTGAAGGCGAGGCAAAAATTGCCCAGATGGATGAATATACCTCCCATAATACATACAGACTAAACATTGAAGAAACCATGGAGCTGCTTCTGAAACTTGATTTTATTAGGGAGGACCTCGGACACAAAGGATAAATTTTATATTAAATCAGTAAAATTGATTGGTCCAGCCTGGTTCAAGTCTGAATCCTGAAGATATCTGACATGTATTTGTTCCAAAATTTGTAGTGACTTACTCAACATCTTATAAATCAAATCCTAAATGATTTTGAATGAAGATTCTTATTTTATTTGATTGGAAAGTAACGGCTGAAACAAGTCATTGGTTGCAGGAAGGATTAGAAAAAAATGGTCATAAGATTGAACTTATAGGTATCCCAAACTATACGGAGAAAGACAGGACCAGCAGTTTTGGAATGATCAGACTGTGGTTTAAGTATTTTAACCTTGCCTGCAGGGGGATTAAAAACTCTAAAACAAATGATTTAATTATTAGCTGGAATTTTGTGGCAGGAGCAATGGTTGGTTACTTATGCGAGTTGTTTGGATATAACAGAAAGATAATTTCCCTTAATATGATAGCTCACGAGAAGGGATTCATAAATAGTATTTTGCGTAAGCAAATATATAATAAAGCATTTAGATACAAGTCATTTTGGTTTTCAGTTAATGATGAGCAATTAATTACATATTATTCGTCATTATTTACTGTCGACCCCAGTAGAATCTTTTTACTGCGTGACGTTTATAGTAAAAAGTATGAGCAGTGTGATTACAAGAAATATGATCACTACGTATTTACAGGTGGTGAAGCATATAGGGATTGGCCGAATTTTATAAAATGTGCTGAGAATTTACCGGAAATTCAATTCATTGGAGTTGCCAGATACATGAATTTCCCTCATAAGGGAAAGC
The DNA here is from genome assembly GCA_015712185.1 of Bacteroidales bacterium. Taxonomy (GTDB): domain Bacteria; phylum Bacteroidota; class Bacteroidia; order Bacteroidales; family VadinHA17; genus LD21. Next base: position 754 of record JADDYF010000370.1, on the reverse strand, counting down.
TGCCAAAGAATCTTAAAATGTATTATGACATATCGGAAGATGAATTTTATTCATTTGTTAAAAAATGCAGAATTGTTTTTTTGCCTTTAACAAGTCAGGCTCCATGTGGATTGATTGTCATATTAAGAGCGGCCTTATTATCTAAACCTGTGATAATTACAGAAACACCATCTACAAAGAACTATATATCAAATGAATATTCCGGAATTTTAGTCAAAATGCACGATGTGAGCATGATGGAGAACTCAATTAAGAAGCTGTATTATTCTGAGGACTTAAGAAAGTTGTATGCAGAAAATCTTAAGGAATATATACTTAAAAATTACTCTTTTGAAAGAAATATAAAAATTATAGAAGAAATTATTCAAACCAGATAAGGCAATGATTAAAACAGAGTAAATTCATTTATAAATTTTACTCAGGGTTAATTGATATAAAGTGAAAGAAAGAATTAAAATAGGAGTGCTGATAAAAAGCCACGGAATATCATTATGGGAATACAGGGTACTTGAAAAACTGCATGGTTCTGATTTTGCAGAAATAATATTCCTGATCAGAAAGGAAGAGAACCCTGAATCACTCATTAATAAAAATCATTCTTTGATCCATCGGTTTCATGAAAGGCTTGATAAATATCTTTTCAGAAATGAGTTTGATTTCGATGAAAAAGCCAATGTCCCGGATTTGCTCCCGGAAGTCCCGTTATTTTCATTCAATCCCTCAGAGGGCAATCCGGGAGATAATAATATGGAGA
>JADDYF010000364.1 GCA_015712185.1 Bacteroidales bacterium | reverse complement strand
TGAGATATCTGCAATTGCGTATAATAGCTCTGGCAGTATTGTTTCGTCCTCTATTGTCGATATATATATACTTTTATATGATGAAAACCTTGAAATTATCAATCTCTTTCCTAATCCTACTAATGGCCACTTTTCGATAGAATTATTGAGCGACCTGCAAGATGGGAACTATAAAGTCACTGTCTTAAGTATCACAGGGGAGACGGTTTACAGTGGAATCATATCGAATGAGGAATACATTAAGCAATTCGATCTGTCTTACCTAAAACCTGGCACATATATCCTTACAATCATGAGTGATGAAATAATCATAACCAAGAAATTTATTAAGAAATAACTTCTGATTACAACAATCAATATTATCAATCCTGAATTTTAATTTTCAGAGTGGTACTTGTTCGGTTAACAGGATTAAACCCAGGTAATTAACGTTATATTCGGACAGACACTTCTTTGAAACCGGTCACTTATTAACCAAATTATTCTCAGTCTTTCCAGTTGTTTGTCTTATGATTGTCGTTTTAGTAAATGAATTAAAGTAAATTTGTGGGACTGATCGGGCAGACCGGATTATTTCTTTTAAAGCAATTTCTTGATAACACGAATCTGATCAGAAGAGGAAAACCAAGTAATTAGGTATAACAACAAATCTTTAGTATTAAATATAACATGTTATCATATATAAATATGTACAAATGGACCGGTACTTTTCATTTTTACGATATGTCAGGCTTAGAAATATTCAGCACCGCATAGTATATTTACGTTGGTATAATTTCGTAGAGAAGTCGCAATGGTGGACTAAAGATGAATTCGAAAATTATCAATGGAGGAAAGTTAAAGTATTACTTAAATATGCATATGAGAGTATTCCTTATTATAAGGAGTTATTCATTAAGATAGGGGCAACTCCCGGTGATATTAAATCGTGGCTAGATTTCAGGAATATCCCAATTTTAACAAGAGAAACTATCCGCGAAAGATCAGATGACTTAATTTCAAAGCATATTAAAAACAAATCAAAACTGAAATATGTTACGACCAGCGGTACAACTGGTGAATCATTAGGATTTTATAAAGATTCAGACGGTGAAGCAATTAGTCGTGCTTTCATGTGTTCTCAATGGAAAAGAGTAGGCTATCATGAGTATAGCAAAAGAATAATGCTTAGAGGTGAACATATTAAAAATGATAAATTGTTTCACGAGTCTTTAGAATACTTTGTGTAAACGCTTAATTTCAAATTCTGCATCTATCTTCAAATTTAATCAAAAATTGATGTAAGATCATACCCCAATTCTGGATTGGCATGGTCCATTTCTTTTCAATATTCCCAATTGCCAGAAATACAGCTTTTAGAGCTGCCTGATCATGCGGGAATATAGATTTTGTTTTGATGTATTTACGGATCCCCCGGTTAAGGCTTTCCATCATGTTGGTCGTATAGACGATCTTTCTGATTTCCAGTGGATAATCGAAGAACTGTGTCAGGTTTTCCCAGTTGTTCTTCCAGGATTTGACGGCATATGCATACTTGATACTCCATTTTTTTTCAAAGTTTATAAGGGCTTGTTCTGCAGCTTCAATGGTGACAGCATGATAAATTTTCTTCATGTCTGCAGTAAACTCCTTCTTTTCTTTCCAGACAACATACCGGAGAGAGTTCCTGACCTGATGAACAACACAGAGCTGAGTTACAGCAAGGGGGAAGACACTTTTTATGGCATCGGTAAATCCTGTTAGATTATCAGTACTGGCGATCAAAATGTCTTCTACTCCCCGGGCTTTTAAGTCAGTTAAGACGCTCATCCAAAACGATGCACTTTCTGTTGGTGCCACCCACATTCCCAGGACCTGTTTTAACCCTTCCTGAGTAAGGCCAATAACCAGATATATAGTTTTGTTAACGATTTTTCCATTATGTCGGATTTTTATAGATATGCCATCCATCCATACCACAAAATAGACTTTTTCAAGGGGTCTGCTTTGCCATTCCTTTATCGAGTCGATCAAAGCATTGGTAATATTAGACACGCTGCTGGAGTCAACCTGTACACCGTAAATCTGTTCTATCTGTTCCTGTATGTCAGTAGTACTCATGCCCCTGGAATACAACCCAATGATTACCTGGGCGATCTCATCAGACAGCCGGCTTTCATGTTTGGGAACAACCTTAGGATCAAACTCACCATTGCGATCCCGCGGAACATTTATTGTTACTTCTCCCAGGTTTGTTTTAAGCGTTTTAGGATAATCACCGTTGCGGGAGTTCCCACTGTTATCACCTTCTTTTGAATGTTTTTCGTAGCCCAGATGATCGGTCATCTCGGCCTTGAGCATCTGGTTGATGCCTTCTTTGAAAAGTTCACTGAAAAACTCATCAAAATCCTTACGGTCTTTGAAATCTTTCCAGAAATCTTTAGGAATGTTAAGTCTCTTTTTCATCGCTAACTGATATTAAAATTAAAACTAATAATCTTTCGAGGATGATTTTCCCGATTTTTGATATCGGGAAAATATCCTCTCAGTTAGCGTTTACACAATTTAATCTATATTACCTTAATTTTAATGGTACGCTAGTGATACTTCATCATTTTAAAATTCTATTACTATTTGAATAATCTCCTATATCGTATATTTTCAATCTTTATGGCTTT
>JADDYF010000351.1 GCA_015712185.1 Bacteroidales bacterium | reverse complement strand
CATTCCCGTTGCCAAACCATTAATTACCGAGAAGAAAGAAAAACCAGGTAAAAAACTCCTGAAGAAAAGACCTGTCAGGGTTGAGGTGGATGATGAAGAAGTGCAGAAACAGATTAAGGAGACACTGGCCCGGCTCACAACAAAAGGGAAATCGAAAGGGTCAAGATACAGACGTGAAAAGAGAGAAGCTATCAGTCAGAAACACCGTGAGGTCGAGGATAAGATCGAACAGCAGAAGAATATACTCAAGGTCACTGAATTTGTATCGGTAAACGAGCTTGCCATTATGATGAATATCCCGGTTACCGATATCATTTCCACCTGTATGAACCTGGGTCTTTTTGTATCGATCAACCAGCGTCTGGATGCTGAAACCCTGGCGCTCCTTGCCGATGAATTTGGTTTCAAGGTTGAATTTGTCAGTGCTGAACTTCAGGAAGCTGTTAAAGAAGAGGAGGATTCCGAAGAGGAACTTAAGGCCCGTCCGCCGATTGTCACGGTTATGGGCCATGTCGATCATGGGAAAACCAAATTGCTCGACTATATCCGGAGAACAAATGTAATTGCAGGTGAATTTGGCGGAATTACCCAGCATATAGGAGCATACGGAGTGCGTCTCGATGACGGTCGTCAGATCACGTTCCTTGATACACCCGGCCATGAAGCTTTCACGGCAATGCGTGCAAGGGGAGCGCAGATCACAGACATTGCAATCATTGTTGTAGCTGCCGACGACGGTGTCATGCCGCAGACTATTGAGGCAATTAATCACGCTTCCGCGGCAGGTGTTCCCATGGTGTTTGCAATTAATAAAATTGACAAGCCGACTGCCAATCCCGACAAGATAAAGGAAGCTCTGGCAAAGATGAATTACCTCGTTGAGGACTGGGGCGGAAAATTCCAGTCACAGGAAATTTCAGCGAAAACAGGACTTAATGTCGATGTTCTTCTCGACAAGGTTCTTCTTGAAGCTGAAATGCTTGATCTGAAAGCTAATCCCGATAAGCCTGCCCTGGGTACAGTCATTGAGTCGTCACTCGATAAGGGAAGAGGATTTACAGCGACTGTCCTGGTAAAAGCCGGTACCCTGAGAGTCGGGGATATCATCCTTGCCGGCAGCTGTTTTGGCCATGTCAAGGCGATGTATAACGAAAGAGGCAACAAGGTTGACGAGGTTGGCCCTGCCACCCCTGCACTGATCCTCGGCCTTAACGGTGCACCGCAGGCCGGAGACAAATTCAATGTGATGGAGAGCGACAAGGATGCCAAGGATATTGCCAACAAAAGAGCACAGCTCCAGAGAGAACAGGGACTCCGTACACAGAAACATATTACACTCGATGAGATCGGACGAAGGATCGCAATTGGCAATTTCCAGGAGCTTAACATCATCGTAAAGGGTGATGTTGATGGTTCTGTTGAAGCTCTCAGCGATTCACTTATAAAGCTGTCGACACCCGAAATACAGCTGAATATCATTCATAAGGCAGTCGGTCAGATTTCCGAATCAGATATTCTTCTTGCTGCAGCTTCAAACGCAATTATTGTCGGTTTTCAGGTAAGACCGTCAATGAGCGCAAGAAAACTGGCCGAAAAAGAGGAGATAGATATCCGCCTCTATTCTATCATCTATGATGCGATTGAGGAGATAAGAGCCGCAATGGAGGGTATGCTCTCACCTGAAGTGAAAGAGGAAATAGTCGCAACACTTGAAATACGCGAAATATTCAAAGTTACAAAAGTAGGTACTGTTGCAGGATGTTATGTCAGGGAAGGGAAGATAACAAGAAGTGCCAGAGTAAGGATTATACGGGATGGTATAGTTATTTACACCGGTGAGCTGGGATCCCTTAAACGGTTCAAGGATGATGTGAAAGAAGTTGTGGGCGGGTATGAATGCGGATTGAATATCCATAATTTCAACGATATTAAAGCCGGTGATATAATAGAGGCATACCAGGAGGTGGAGGTAAAGAAGACTCTCTGATAAGAGCGATTACATCTTCCTCATGACCCTGAAGACCGTCCTTGTTCCCATTGCAGATGGCCATGTTCTGACAGGGATCAACTCATAAATCCTGAAAAAAGCTTCATTCATTCTCCCTTCAGTGATTGAAGCACGCGATACAGCAGCCGGCCCTGTACAATCGGTATAAACAGTGCTTCCTGATGCAAGTGCATCATCAATCACATCAACAAGAGTTGCCGGATCGAGACCTTTTATTCTCATGTTAGCCGGCGACCGGTAAATATTTCCTATATCTGTAACACCTGTCTGGTAATAGAGCATATTTCTCAGCAGTTGATCGTCAGAGGCAACGACAATGATTCCGGAATTGCTAAAAGCCTCCCCGCACAGGAATTGCTCAGGGGCATCCGATTTATAATGCAGAGGTATTAGCCCGTACGAAATATTCCAAACGGCAATACCTGCAAGAACTGCAACGAAGAATCTCTCACACTTCCTGGTGAATAACGGTACCAGGATAAATGTTAAGACAGGTATCATTACCATGAACTCTGCATTACCCGAAGCTAATGCAGCGAAAATAAACTGAAGAATAATGATCAGCAGGTGAGTGTAAGCAAACCGCGGATCAGAAACTTTTTCAGCCTTCAGGGGAAGCCCGAACAGTGAGTATGCTGCAATGCCCGCCGCAACTATGCCCGGTATTACATAAAGTATATTTGATTTTATCAGATTGAAAATATATCCATGGACCTGCACGTAACTCCTGAAAAGATTTATAATTGAAAAAATCATCCCTTTCCCGCCAGTATTCATATTGCCGCCTTCCCTCAAATCTCCCAGGATGAAGTCCGTTATTGTAGAAAGCTGCAGATCTCCTCTGACATTCCGGATCACCAGCAGATAGACCAGTGGGCCTGAAAGGGAAATGAACAGGTAGATCAGCAGCGGTCTTTTTTTCCCTGCCAGTATAAAACTGACAAAAAATCCGATCCACCAGAAAATATAAACCTGGTGAAACAGCACAGCCATGGTTATCCAGACAGCAGCAGACAAAAGAGATTTGTCTTCTCCTGATCTGAAATATTGAAGAAGCGAATATGATGCGGCAAATGCGAAGAAGAGCGGTACAATGTAAGTCTCATTTTCTGTTGCATAACGCATCACAGAAAAAGAAAATCCGCAGAGACATGTAACAACGATCATAAGGATCCTGTCATATCCGAGCATTCTGAGTATTCTTTGGATGACTATTAGTGCAGATACTGCAAAAAGCGAATTGAGAACTTTCAGTGATGCAAGCACATCAATCCCTGCTTTTGACGGCAGCAGGCAAAAGACATAACCCAGTAAATTATAAAGAAGATGATGCGGATGAAAGATCTCGTCCTGGTATCTTACGCAGGCGGCATAATACCACGCATCCGTGGTTGATGAACCTGAAGGAAAAAACATATACAGGCACAGCAACAGGATAAGAATTATCCATGATAAATAATTCCGTGAAGACATTTATTTAATGATTCTTCCGGCTTCGGAAATAATTTCGAAAGGTTATGCTCCTACAAGAGCCTGGTATTTTTCTGCTGTGAGAAGCTGGCCGATCTCTGAAGGATCGGTCATTTTAATTTTAACCATCCATCCCTTTCCGTAGGGATCCTTGTTGACCACATCAGGCGAATCTTCAAGAGCAGGGTTTACTTCAAGGACTTCCCCGCTCACAGGCATAAACATATCCGATACAGTCTTTACCGCTTCAATGGTACCAAATACGTCCTCCTTTTTCAGTGTTTCCCCAACTGTCTCAATCTCAATGAAAACAATATCTCCCAGCTCCCCCTGGGCAAAATCAGTGATTCCAACATACCCGATGTCTCCCTCTGCCCGGAGCCATTCATGATCTTTAGTGTAATTCAGGGTTTCCGGAATATTCATGTCTTGATTATTTAAATTTTTAAAAGATGATACAGGCGGCTGATCGTTAAGTAAAAATAAGGATTTTTTATTTACCTGCCTACTGCACAAGGGTAAATTTAAGGCTGAAGCCGAAATTGGTATTTGATGTCGGGAATGTGTTGGCAACAAACGGATTGTTCATATTGTGATCTGCAAAGACCTGAAGGTTAAACCTGTCGCTGAGAACATAATCGGCGCTGACGTTTATATTAAATACTTTCTGTCCCACCATAGGCTGGTTGACATTCTCAACAAGTTTCCTTGCAAGTGTTTTATTATCCCGGATTGTAAGGTCGAGCTTCACGTTAAGGTCGCTTCTCAGCACTTTCTGGCCTCCGCCCGTCTTGAGAACTATCTGTACATCGTCAAACCTGTAGCCGGCACCGAAAACCAGCTCATTGATCCGTGCGTCAGCTATCTGGTTGCTCGTGAGGTTAAGCGCCACAGTACGCGATTTTCTCCACTCAAAACGGGTGTTCAGGCTGCTTTTCCAGTTCAGATCAACGTTAATCAGGGGGCTGAACTGTTCATTTATAGTCACAACATTTATCTCGTACTGCTGTATGAAATTATTCTGCATATCTCTGATATGACTGATGCCGTCCAGCCCCTGTTCATAATTCAGATTTGTAATATAAGAGCCGATCTGGTAAGAGCTCCTGTACTGATGCGTAACATTTACTGATCTGAATACTTTCTGAATGAATGAGAATTTTGACAGTCCGTCAAAATTTATCCGCCAGTTCGGCATCATCCTCAGAGCCCCCGGGAAAATTCCGAGTCCGACTTTCTCAGGACTTGTTTTTGTATAAGCCGCAATGAATGCAGGAATCAGCACCTCACGCGATGTGCTCCCGTATCCGTTCTTAAAAGGCCCCTCAATCGGGGTGCCGGTACCAGGATCAATATCCGGATTATACCCCGGATCAACTTTCATCCTTTCCTCTGCTCTCCTTCCGGAAATTATCACCCTGTTCTCCTTGAATGCTTCGAAAGTTGGCGAGATATAATTGTTATCCTTTGTGATCTTTTCAAAAGCCGTACCCCATGAAATAACTGAAATCGAGAAGCTCCCCGTCACAATCCTGTTCCTTGTACTGTCAGGGAAGTGTCCGTTTTGATCAGCAATATAATATGATGTGAGTCCTTCAAGAAATCTCCTGTCAGCGCTTACATCAATCCTCATCCCGGGGAAAGGTTCGACCTGTCCGCGTACCGAAAGGTCTTTCCTGTTATTGTATGAAGCAGGTGTGTTAAGCAATGTATCGGTCGACAGCCAGTTGTTTGTCACTGCCCTGTCGAAAAAATTCCTGTCGCTGTACCCGAGAATGAACGGCCAGCCGGGCGCCGTCAGGTCGTTATATCTTGACATACCGAGATAGCTTGTGCCGGGCATAAATCCCGGCAGGAACTGTCCCTGTGCCGATGTATAGCTCAGACTCAGTGTTCTGACACCAAGCATTGCCCTCAGCAGATACTCGCCTGTAACAATGAACGGATTGCGCTTCTGCCTTATCCTGCCTTCCACAACCACCTGTGCACTGTCAGTTTGCTGGGCAGCGGTGAAATTCACCCTGTCTTCGCTGACAACTTCCATTTTACCCTTAACAACAGCTCCTTTATTGGTTGTGACTCTAACAGTGACATCGCGAGTGTTCAAATTATGTACTATAGACCTTGCCACATTTGGTCTGAAGTTTAGATTACCACGCTTGTAAGTGACCGTTTTATACTCTGCTTTCATTCTCTGGGCAGCATCAGCACGCGTATTGTTTTCGATGTTTTTAAGAAATTTCGACTTACCGTAAAGTGTTGAAAGGTTTGCCATTAAGCTGAATGACAGCTCATTATGATTTTTAATCGAATTTCCGAGGTTGATTTTCATTGTATCGGGAAAGAGAGGACCGGCAAGCCACGTGTAATCCGCACCGTATCTCGCATTTGCATTTACCCATGAAAGCAGCGGAAGCTTGTTGACAGGAAGATTATAGGTTACATTAATAAAGTGGTTATAGGTTGTTGTCCGGCCCAGACTCCAGATATTGGTCATTACAGAATCGCGCCATAACTCGTACTGATTGCTGTAACGTACTTTGTCAACCCCGCCGGGTGGTTCATCAATCCTGGCGAGGTTCGTTGAGGTAAAATCGACCTTGAGCTGCCGTGTGACGTCGTATTTGAAATCGAACATCCTTGTCCATTCGAAATCCTTTCTGAAGGTGGGTGTGATGCGCAGGTGTGGATTATTTATATTCCTTGTCTTCAGCTCGTTGTAATACCGGTTCAGATCGGTGCGGAATGACAGGCTTTTAGGGAAGAGATAGAAATTTATGTCTTTGATTATCCTGAATACCGGGGCATTAAGGAAATTGACATTCTTAAACGGCATAATATTGGCGGGTTGTGCCTCATAATTGTAAGTGAATCCTCCGCGGTAGGTCTTTTCGAGGTCGATCTCGGTCTTGGTGTTGCTCCTGTAAACCTCATTATAGGTATAATTGAGGCTCAGGTTTGCCGGATCCCACACCCGTGGCTTTTTACCCCGCATGGTTATCCCTGCATTGCTTACAGTGATAGTTTTCCTTCTTGCCAGGTCTTCCGCAATGGTCTTAATCGAATCTCTTGAAGTCTCATTATTCGACAACCTGAGTGCATCATTCAGAAGGATATCAGGATCGAGCGGGTTATACTGAGGTCTGATCCTTGTTTCGGAATATCCGATATATACCGGGAGTCTGACTCCAACTTTCTCGGGGAAAAATTTCCCAAGGTCGAGTGTGGAGGAGAGATCATATTTGATAATCTGTTCCTTGCTTCGTTCATTGACTTTCTTTTCTATGCTTCCCCATCCCGGAGTGCTTGTCTGCCCTACCAGGTCGACTGTCCCGAGATCCGCAAGACGGGCCTGCAGGTGTGCATTTGCAGCCCATCCTCCGTTCTCGATGAAATCGCTGAGCCGTAATTCATTTACCCAGACTTCCGCCCATTTTGGATTACCGTCATCGCCGGAAGGGTTTCTTGTTTTGATAGGATTGCGGACTCCGACCATAATCACCTTTACGTTGCTCATGTTGGGATTTCCTGAGACAGATATCCTGTGACTCCCGTTGACATATACAAAAACATCTGAAACGCTCAGAGACGATCCCGGAAGCTGAATCTGCCTGTTCCGCTCCTGCTTGGCATCCTGCAGCACTGTCAGGTCAATATCGAATTTGTTTTCCTCCGGCCAGACCAGCGCCCGCGATTCATCCGATTTATTGTCATACCGCCCCGGTGATGTCAGCTTCAGGGGTATCTCATATTCATAAAAGTTGCTTTTATAATCTGAGCCTATCCTGATGAATGCTGTCAGCTCGTCGTCCCTGAGGGGTTGGCCTATCACAGCCTCTGCATGGACCTCCATGCGTAAGCTGCGGTATTGCCTTATATCGAGATTCACATTTCTGAAAGCGGCCCTTGCATCGCCATCCTCGAGGTTAAGCACCCTGAGAACCATCGATTGTTCATTAAGCTGCCTGAGCTGGGGATTCTGCGGATCGATTATCCTGTCAAATCCCGGCGGCAGTACATAGTTGACTGGCTCTTTCCCTGCATTCTCCTCAATGCTGACTGAACTTATCTCAAATGTACCGTCTGCAGCTTCAGGGATTGTAACTCTCTCCCCTCCCTCCATGAAGGAGATATTGTATTTTCTCCATTCAGCCCTCACCAGGTCGAGCTTGGCAAAACGGAGAATCACAGGCTTGCTGAAATCTTTGAGGAACATTCTCATGAACCGTATCGACTTGAAATCGTTGATGGTACCGACAACCTTCTGATAATCGGTGATCGGGATCTTGAACTGGTACCATCTTACCTTCGATTTTGTACCGTTGGCCATTGTGGCTTCATACTCTATCTCGTCGACGATATAGTTCGATCCCACCTTGATATCTCCGGGTCTGATGCTGACCCTGTACTGGTAATAGCTTTCGGTTTCGCTCAGGGTATTGTCGCGGTTGATGTCCTCCATATCCGGCAATGTTGAACCGCTTGTGGGGTAAGATTCCGGAGACATCTCGGAAGTGGGTGAGTTGCCCTCCTGCCCGTTATATCTTTTATACCTGTCGAGGATGTTAAGCTCGTTGAAATCATAATCGGATCCCCTGAAATAATGGAAATCGTCAGCTGACGGGTCCTTAATAAGCTCCTGATAGGTTTCAGGAGTTGTAATGAGCATAGACCTCTGAAGATAATCATTAAAGAATTTCTGTTCATCCTGGTTCCTCAATCCGTCAAAGCCCACATCCTGGTATAATCTCGATTCAGGATCATTGTCAAAGGCATGTACAACAGCCTGGACTGTCGGAACCCGCCCCCATGCGGTAGTATCAATATTTTTCAGTGCATCAGAGCCAGGCAATCCGTTCTCAAAGCTCTTTCTCGAGTCCCTGAGGATGTCTTCAGATATATTACCCAGGTTTATGAACAGTTCACCACCTTCATGCGTCGGATCCTCCACAAAGGGATCCATGAGCCAGAACTTTATGTACTGTATGTTTGCTGTTTCAAAATCGCTTGTCAGTACCTCTCTCATCATCCCGCCCCAGCGCGATCTGGGATCGTTGAGCCTGCCATTTGCATTGATACCTTCGGAATATGGCCCCGGATCGGCATCGTAGTTATAGGGACCTCTCTCATCGGGATAGTACCCCACATTCAGGACTGTGATGTTTGTGGGTATCCCGCTCGGACTTTCCTTGTAAGGAAAGATCTCGGTTTCGTAGATCTCCCTTACAAAATGACTCGATTGCAGATCGGGATTCTGTTTTATATGCTCGGGTGTCGATGCTCCGTTTCTAAGGAATAAAGGATCAATTACATACCATGCCAGTTTTGCCCTGTTGAATCCGCTTGTCAGGTTATTATTGAACCTGGCTTCAGGGAACAGCTGATCCTGTCCCTGTGGAACGCTCGCAATGGTCCATGCATTGAACGACTTCAGATCGAGAGGTATTTCGCTGGCTTCAAAATCGTCGATGTATGAATTGCCTGCAGTGGTGATGGCCCGGGAATGACCGGGAATAAGATGGGCAAACTCACCAAAGAATGATAATGATGATGGCGTTTTTGTTTCAAGGAACGGGATCTTGTCAATAATATTCGTCAGGACCTGAGACTGGGTTTTATATGAGGTATTCAATCCCCAGATTGTATTTGATATCGGTTCCTCGCCAAAATTGACCTTCTGAGTATAGGGACGCTCCGTGAGATGAAGTATAGTTCCTCCGATATCAAAATTATCCGATATCCGGTAATCGAGGTGTGTTCCCACAAGTGTCTTTGTCTGAAATCCGAAAAACTGGTTGCTTTCGAGGGAAACCTGGATAGGTGTCTGTGATTCGATAAGGGCTGAATTGATGATCCTGACCGTACCCATGTTGTAATCAACCGTGTAATCGGTGTTTTCGGTCAGCGGCACCCCGCCTGCTGTTACTTTGACCGCTCCCTGGGGAATGCTTGTTGCATTGAGCCTGATCTCAGAGCCCGACTCAGACGAATAGAGTCCGGTCAGCTTGAACTTGTTTTTCTCAGCTATCTGCCGGGCTATGGTTTGTGTAGAATCATACAGTTCCTGGAAGACATACTTATCTGCAAGTCTCGCATCGCCGATCTTCTTCTTAAGATGGCTCCCGAAGGGTTCAATGACAGGAAAGACGACTTTCCCCCTGTCAACCATAATGGTTACATTCTCAATGAAATCAAAATAGCCGTCAGGTTCCCTGTCGAGCTGGGAGTTGAGGTTGTCGAGTCCCATTATCTGAAGGAGGATCTCCTTCTCGAGCGCTCCTTCCGGAAGGTAGTTGATTGAATTACCGGTTTTATCGTCCTGATAAAGAATATTCAGTTCAAAATTGTTCCGGTCAAGCCTTCCAGAACCCAGGGAATATACATTCTTCATCATCAGATCCCATGTGGGTAGCCTTGGACTGAGGGTGGTACCTTTCAGTAACTTCAGCACAAGTGTCTGAGGCGCATTGATCCCGTCAGTTGAAAATTCCCCGACTTTGTATACCTGTCCGTTGAATGTATATTCATAAGCAACGGCAAGCACTTCATCAGTGTTCAGGGCGGTGTTAAGAGAGATATAACCCAGCTGTTTATTATAGGTGAACTGCCTTTCATTCAGCTTCCTTGCATTTTCGATCTTTTCAAAATCGCGGCCTATCTGGAAGCCCGGATAAAGAGGATCAAATGCATTTGTGACCTGGTCAACGTCCCTGATAAGATTATATGTTGTATTTAGCTGTTCATACATCTGGCTGGCATTATTGTCGGGATATATCGGTTTTCCGGGTAATGCCTGAAATTCGGGAACCTTATTGAAAATATGGCTGGCATTCTCTGCAAGGTCCATGAATGCAACAATATTCCTGTTGTTGGCTTCCTCAAAGCTGCTGGTCTTGTTCGTCACCCATACCTCGATTCTTTCGATGTTGACTCCCGAGCTGACTACAGGCATATTCTTAAGGGCTTCATCATAAATATCACGGAAAAACTGTGAAAGGAAGAAATGGCGGTTTGCTTCATACTCATCGGCAAATATTTCAAATTCTGTCAGCTGTGCGCCCCCTTTAACCTCGATTACCGATGATTCCCCTTTCTGCTGCGAGAGCACAGTGGTCATTGTCAGCTTTCCGAACTGCATCTCGGTTTTCAGTCCGAAAAGACTGTAGCTGCCTGTGATCAGGGTACCTGCAAGTGGCAGAGTGACATCGCCCGCTTCAACCTTTTTAAGTATCTCATCTTCCTTGCCGGCATACTGCAGCTTGGTCCTGTTTTCAAATTCAAACATTGCATCAGTGTTGTAGTTGACCCCCAGCTGCATCTTGTCACCGATGGTACCTGTGATGTTCATCTGGATCTTTTCCTTGAAGTCGAACGTCGGTATGGTTCTCAGCTTTTCCGAAAGTGTTGGATTCTGGGTACGTGAAATGTTGATGGCGAAGATCAGTTCGGCAGATCCCTGAGGGATGATGTTGATTACGTTGCTTCCGAAGATCTTATCAAAGGCGGCACCTCCGATCTCAATCTGAGGTATAAGGGTTGACCTGAATCCTGCCTCTTCACCTGTAATCCTCGACTCCCAGTACTCACGCATTGCCCGCGCATATTCATATTTCCTGAATTCCTCGGGACTCATATGTACCGGAGTACGGTAATCGAACTTCCCTACTTTCTGGTAAATGATGTATTCGTCCTTTTCAGGATCATAAACGACGGTCGATTTGATATTCGAGGGATTGTTAAGGAAAAGTGGTGATCTGTGAGTCGATTCCCAGGGTATTCCTGAGACATCTTCAAGCCTGAGGATCGATTTCCGGGTTGTGTCTGCTGCCCTTGTCTGCTGAGTATTTATCTGGCATCCTGCTTCAGTTGGAATCAGTATAGATGTAACGAACAGTACAGAATAAAGAAATATCTTAAGGTTAATATATGATTTCCCTAGTCCCAATCCGGATTATATGTTGAATTACAAGCTTTTCAGCGCTCTCTTAATAATTTCTTCGACGGTAAGGTTTTTCTCTTCCCTTATTATCCTGTCAAGAACTTTTGAGACAGCGCTTTTGGCAAAACCGAGCATCACCAATGCAGATAACGCCTCTTCACGTCTGGTATTGTCTGCAAACGCAAATATTTCACCGGTTCCGGCTTGTCTGCCAAGCTTGTCTTTTAAATCAACAATTATCCTTTGTGCGGTCTTTAATCCTATTCCTTTTACGCTTTTCAGAAGATTTACATCCGATCCGATAATAGCTTTTTCAATTTCCGCAGGACTCAGTGATGACAGCATCATCCTGGCGGTAGCTGCACCCACTCCTGTCACTGAGATCAGCAGTCTGAAGACATCCCTCTCCTCCTTGTCGGCAAATCCGAAAAGCTGGTAACTGTCTTCCCTTATCACTTCGTGAATGAGTATCTTCGCGTCAGTCCTGCCTTCGAGCTTTGCATAGGTCGTCAGCGAGATGTTGACAAAATAACCTGTTCCTCCAGTTTCAACAGTAAGGAATGTGGGTGTGATCTGGGTGACAGTTCCCGTTATATAATCTATCATAACGGCGTCTCGGTATTATTGATTTCAGGAGGAAGCTCGTCAATCCTGTCGGTATGCATTTCTATATGTTGTGGTTTCAGAGGATTCTGTGAAATTTCAGAATATATCTTCCTGTTCCTGAAAATGGTGCATGCAAGATAAACAGCCTGCCTGAATGAGTTTTCGGAAGCTTCTCCCTTTCCCGCGATTGGAAATGCAGTTCCATGCACGGGAGATGTCCTTACAAAAGGCAGTCCGGCTGTGAAGTTCACACCCGAATCAAACGACAGAGCTTTAAATGGAGCAAGTCCCTGATCGTGATACATGGAAAGTATCCCGTCAAATTTCGCAAATGATCCTGCGCCGAAAAATCCATCTGCCGCAAACGGGCCAAGGGTCAGGATACCCTCTTTTTCCGCCTGGGCTATCGCAGGACTGATTATGGAAGCTTCCTCGTTCCCGAGAAGTGAATTATCGCCGGCATGCGGATTCAGTCCGAGAACCGCTATACGCGGTTTCCTGATGCCGAAATCGACCATAAGGGATGTATTCATCATTCTCAGCTTCCGCATCAGCAGTTCAGCTGTGATCATCTCAGAGACCTTGCTGAGGGGAATATGTGTCGTAGCAAAACCGATCCTCATGTTCTCACTGATCATGAACATTAGCACATCCTCGGCTCCCGACCTCGATCTCAGATAATCGGTATGTCCGTTGAAATTGAATTTATCCGATTGAACGTTCTTCTTGTCAATCGGTGCAGTGATTAGAACATCAATCTTGCCATTCAAAATATCATCGACAGCCCTTTCAAGGGAGATAAGGGCAGCCTCACCTCCTTGCAGTGTTGATTTGCCAAGTTCAACCCTTACGTTGTCATCAAGACAATTGATCATGTTAGCCTTCCTGTAATTGGCTTCCTCGGGTGTCCTTATATTATTAAAACTAAAATTTGAGATATTCAATGCTTTGCGGTGGTAGGCAGCCACCTTGGGAGATCCGTACACAACAGGCACGCACATGTCGTTGATCATGCTTTCCATGAAAGTCTTGATGATAACCTCGTAACCTATGCCATTGATATCTCCGTGGGATACTCCGGCAATTATTGGTCTTCCTTCCATATTTTTCAGTGAATTTTATTATAGCTACCTGCCAGTCTTTTCAGAAATACCGACAGCAATCTGACTGCTGACCCGGGTCCGTTTTTCAGCCTGTAGAAGTCATCTTTTCTTAACAAGCCTGTCCCGGCAATATCCAGATGGATCAGCGGGTAACTGGTGAATTTCTCAAGGAATTTTCCGGCTGTGATGGCTCCCGCTTCACGACCGCCGACATTTTTCACGTCGGCAATATCCGACTTTATCATCTCGCCGTACTCTTCCCAGAATGGTAATTCGGCTATTCTTTCATGAACCTCGTGACCGCACTCATCGAGCAGGCTTAAATATTTTTTCTCGGCATTCGACATCACGGCAATAGCCTGATTGCTGAATGTAGCCGCTGCTGAACCCGTAAGAGTCGCTATGTTGATGATCAGCTCAGGTTCATACCTTGATGCGTAGCTGATCGCATCCGCAAGTATGAGGCGTCCCTCGGCATCAGTGTTGCCGACTTCCACCGTCATTTTGTTATACATCCTCAGAATGTCGCCTTGTGTATATGCATTTCCACCCGGACGGTTATCAGTTGCAGGAATTAATCCGACAACGTGAAGAGGTATGTTTGATTTTGCCGCAGTATACATAACACCTGCAACAGCAGCTGCTCCTGCCATATCGCCTTTCATGTTTGCCATATAATCTCCGGTCTTGATATTCAGACCTCCGGTATCATATACCACTCCTTTGCCGACCAGTACAACGGGCTTCCTGTTTACCGGTTTTTCAGGATGCCATTCGAGGATACAGAAAGCAGGGGGATCGACACTTCCTTTGTTGACTGCCAGAAGGCCTCCCATCCTGAGTGCTTCGATCCTTCCTTTGTTCAGTACTTCAACCTTGAATCCCGCAGCTTTTCCGATCTTTCTGATCTCTGTTGCAAGAGCGATGGCATTAAGGTGGTTTACAGGTTCGTTTATCAGATCGCGCACAAAATAAACTGCATCAGTGGTTATGACAAGCCAGCTTATAGCTGACTTGCTTATATCACCATAAAGGAGTAATCTGGATGGATAGGTGTTCTTTGTGTCTTCTTCTCTTTTTGTCTTGTACTTGTCAAAGGCATAAAAGCTCAATAAAAGCCCCTCTGTAAAATCCTCAATTGCACCCTTGTAAGCCTTAGCGGAAGTTATAACCAGTTCCGGATGGTTGTTCGATTTGATCAGAGTACGGAGACTGAAAGCTGTTCTCCTCAGCTCCTCCCTTCTCCTGTTGTCGCTTATACCATCTTTCAGCCTGACAAGGTATGTACACTTAAAATAGGAGTTTATAAAAACATATTCATCCTTTGCAGCAAGGCGTTTTATTGCATATTCTTTTTCGGTCTTGCTCAGCCTGAGGAAGTCGGGTATCTCATTATTTCCGAGGATACATGCAACAGACTGATCAGGAGATATTTGTGATGTTTTTCTGATTTCAGATTTCATAATTGGATCTCAGGAATTTAGTAGCTCTAAAGTTAATCAAATATTTGAATGGTTAATTTTCAAAACCTTACCTTTGCACAGGCCGGATCATGAATAATAAATTAACACACACACGGCCTGAAGCGATGAGTTTCAGACATGTGTTAATTGTTAAATTATTAACAGTTGCAGCGGGCTGATGTTTATCACAATGGACTTTGAACGGTTATATGAAAAAGCTCTGAATCTAATCCCTCTCAACATTGAAGAGGGTGTTGCACTCTATACAGGAGCTCCTTCTGAAGAGCTGATATTTGTTGCCGACAGGCTGAGGCAGATTAACAATCCCGGTAAAGGTGCAGGCTGGATGATCGACAGGAATGTGAATATCACCAATATCTGCTTCTCACAATGCAAATTCTGCAATTTCTGCAGAAGGAAGGGGGCGCCCGACGCGTACATTACGACCACAGAAGAGTACATTGCAAAGATCGATGAGCTGTTTGTTCTGGGGGGCGATCAGGTACTGCTCCAGGGCGGAATGAACCCTGATCTTGGACTCGATTTCTATGTGGATCTTTTCAGAAAGCTGAAAGAACTCTATCCTTCTCTCAAACTGCATGCATTGGGACCTCCCGAAATAGTATATCTGTCAAAAAAGGAAAAACTTCCGTACACAGAAATTATTAACCGTCTTATTGATGCCGGGCTCGACAGTCTGCCGGGTGCGGGAGCTGAAATTCTGTCTGACCGCGTCAGGAGAGAAGTATCTCCTGCAAAAGCCACGGCTGAAGAATGGATCGGAGTTATGAGAACAGCACATCAGATGAATCTTCCGACATCTGCCACTATGATGTACGGTCATATTGAGACTCCTGAGGAGAGGATTGGCCATCTTATTGCCCTGAGGGACCTGCAGTCAGAAAAACAGGAAAGCCATTACGGATTCATTACTTTTATTCCGTGGCCGTTCCAGGATGAAAACACTGTGTTAAGGGAGAAATACGGGATAAAAAGCAGTTATTCCGGACCGGACTACATAAGGATCATTGCTGTCAGCAGGATTATCCTGAATAATATAAAGCACATTCAGGCATCTCTGCTCACTGTCGGTAAGGAAGTAGCCACGCTGGCGCTGCACGCCGGAGCTGATGATCTTGGTTCTGTAATGATTGAAGAGAATGTTGTCAGTGCTGCCGGTGCAAAAAACCGCTTTAATGCGGATGAGATGCAATCAATTATAAGGGAAGCCGGATTCACACCTGTCCGGAGAAATCAGAAATATGAACCGTTAGATCCCTAAAAAAAAAGCCCGCATCAGAATGCAGGCCCACAGTACAAAATAAGATCTTATTGGAATTTCTCCTTTTCCTTTTCTTCTTCGGGATTAAACTTTGAAGCTTTCTTGAATTCTTTCATACCCTGACCTATGCCCTTCATCAATTCAGGAATCTTACGACCGCCAAATAGAAGAACTACCACTAGCAAAATCAGTATAATCTCTGTTAAACCAATCTTTCCCATCTCTTTAATTTTTGAATTTTCACAAATTTACAAATACTTTAGATATATAGCAAACTATAATGATAATAATCTATTTCCTCAGCAGCCGGAGGATATCATTGCCATTCGCAAATATAAGCAGCGCCAGCAGTAATATCATCCCGGCGATCTGGGCATATTCGAGGAACTTGTCGCCCGGTTTCCTGCCTGTTACTACTTCATACAGGAGGAACATCACATGTCCTCCGTCAAGCGCGGGTATCGGGAAGATATTTATTACACCGAGTATTATGGAGAGGAATGCAGTCAGGTTCCAGAACACCTGCCAGTCCCACTCACCTGGGAATATGCTTCCTATGGTAATAAATCCGCCAAGCGATTCATAGGCTTTTGTATCTTTTGAAAATATAAGCTTGAACTGTTTAAGGTAATCGGCAATGGTCCTGAATCCCTTGCTGATCCCTGCCGGGATGGATCCGAGGAATCCGTACTTTATTGTCTTCAGGTCGAAATAAAGGTCATATGATCTGTTGCTCATCACACCCAGGAGACCTTCTACTGTAGGAAGGACGGGTATCTTCACCTCAGTTCCGCTGCGCAGAACATTCAGAATGACCTTCCTGTTCTTATTTTCCTGAAGATAACGCTGAAACTCATCATAATATGTAAACCTTATGTCATCGATGCTGAGCAGCTCGTCGCCGACCATTACACCGGCATCTTTCGCCGGTGATATCTTGGCAAGTTTCGAAATCACGAACGGACTGAAAGGAGTCCTTGCATCAATCTGTCCCTTGTTCTTCAGAAGTTTGGCTATATAATCTGAAGGAATGGGAATATCGAGTTTCTGTCCTTCACGTTCAATCTGGATGGTTTTCCTGTCGTTCAGAATAATATCAGGGATGATCTTCAGAAAATCATCTATATACTGGTTATCTATTGACAGGATTTTATCTCCGTTCCTGAGCCCGATACTTAATCCTGTTGAATCAGTAGCAATACCGTATTTGACATTTGATGTCGGCAGGTAGGTTTCACCCCAGGCAAACAGCACTGAAATATATATCAGGAGGGCAAGCAATATATTGAAGACCACACCACCCAGCATGATCACAAGTCTTTGCCATGACGGTTTTGACCTGAACTCCCACGGCTGTGGCGGTAGTTTCATCTGCTCCTTGTCGAGCGACTCATCGATCATGCCTGATATCTTTACATAACCGCCAAGCGGAAGCCATCCAATCCCGTATTCCGTTTCACCTTTTTTGAACTTAAAAAGTGAGAACCATGGATTGAAGAACAGGTAAAATTTCTCAACTCTTGTCTTGAACAGTTTGGCAAGAATGAAGTGGCCCAGTTCGTGTATTATCACAAGAATCGACAGGCTCAGAATAAACTGCAGTATCCTAATCAGAATTGTCATCTTCGGTCAGAGTGTTTGGTAATATAATTTGTTGCTTTCTCCCGCGCGCTTTTATCGGAAGCTTCAAGAAATTCAAGATCGAGAGAATAACCATGCTCTACATTTGACATTGTATATTCCACCACGTCGGGCATCTGCATAAATCCTATCTCGAATTTCAGAAACGCTTTTACTGCAATCTCATTTGCCGCATTGAGGATACAGGGCATGTTTCCTCCTCTGCTCAGAGCATGATACGCCAGCGAAAGGTTCCGGAATTTCCTGAGATCAGGCTCAAAGAACGACAATGACGGATATTCCTTTAAATCAAGACGGGGAAGATCTGATGTGAACCTTTCAGGGTAGCTCAGGGCATAAAGGATCGGGATCCTCATATCAGGGATGCCGAGCTGGGCTTTCACGGAGCCATCCGAAAAATGAACAAACGAATGGATGACCGACTGCGGATGTATGATTACCCTTATCTGCTGCGGTGTAAGGTCGAAGAGCCATTTTGCTTCGATAACCTCGAGGCCTTTGTTCATCATGGATGCCGAATCGACGGTGATCTTATCTCCCATATTCCAGTTCGGGTGCCTGAGGGCATCGCCGGGATTGACATCCCTGAGCCTCCTTGCTGACATCTTCAGGAATGGTCCGCCTGAAGCTGTAAGGGTTATTGCCTCAACATTGTCATTATTCTCCCCGGCGAGGCATTGAAAGATTGCCGAATGTTCTGAATCCACGGGTATGATCCTGCTTCCTGACTGTTTAATTATCCGGCTGATCATTTCTCCTGCTACCACCATGGTTTCCTTGTTGGCGAGCGCAACTTTCTTCCCTGCCTTTATTGCTGATATAGTAGGCCTCAATCCCGAATATCCTACTATGGCTGCAATGACAACATCAACTTCTGAACCGGTAACACACTGTTCCATTGCATCGTCGCCGGCTTCAATCCTGATCCCGGTATCGCTGAGGTTTTCCTTCAGCTTTGCATAGTGCTTCCGGTTGCCTATCACGACCGAACGCGGATTGACCTGCCGTGCCTGTGTGGTAAGCAGGTCTATATTATCTCCTGCAGTAAGGGTTTCCACCTCAAACTTATCAGGATATCTGGAAATGACATCCAGTGCCTGTGTGCCAATCGATCCTGTAGATCCCAACAATACAATTCTTTCAGGCATACAATCACCTTGCTTATTAAAAGAAAATATGCTTCTCAGGATCCAGCGGACTTCCCTTATACCAGATCTCGACATGGAGATGAGGTCCCGATGTATAGAGTTCGCCCGAATCGCCCACGATTGAGATTGTCTCTCCTGCCCTGACAAGATCGCCGGTTTCCTTCAGAAGACTTGAATTATGTTTATAGACCGACACAATATTGTTGGTGTGCTGAATTTCTATAACGAATCCAGTTTCCATTGTCCAGCCTGTAAATATCACTGTTCCGTCAAGAGCTGCCGAGACGGGTGATTTTGGTTTTGTAACAATGTCGGTACCAAAATGTTTTGTCCTCATGTCATATTTCCCTGAAACAATTCCTTTTACAGGAGGGAAGAAATGAAGTCCGGCAAGACTTGTCACTGATTCCGGAGAAACCTGTCCTGTCGCCAGGCTGTATCTTTCCTCATTCTCAACTCTGGCTCTCAAAGCCGAATCTTCCGGTGTGCTTTTAAATGTTATCCCTTTATAGTTCCTTGTAGTATCCTGCATCGAAAAGAGATCAACAGGTTCTTTACCGGAGACTATTGCATTGAGGTTTGCGAAATACTTGTCGCGCAGGGCAAGTTCACGGTCCAGTGAATCCAGGTGTATTGCATTCAGAAGTATATTCCGCCGCATTGTAACATCGGGATATCCGGGTATGAATTCACGGAGGTTTGTGAAGGTGATAAGAACTGTTGTTGTACCAATGATAAACAGCACCACTGCAGTGAAAAGAAGAAAGGCGTTGTATTGTGTAAGCCTTATTCTCCAGATCTCCTCGTATGTGGTATCATTGATTACAGAAAACCTGTACTTATCGCGCCAGTTGCTTTTTTTCTTGTCGTTCTTGGCCATGGTTCGTTAAATGACGGGGATGCAAAGATAATAATAAAATCCGGCGCCCGTCAACAGGTTCGGTTATATGACCAGTCTGCGACAGCCGGATGCTGATTACCGGATAGCGGTTGCCGGAAGCCGGATTAAATAACTTTAACCGGTTTATCTTCGCTCTGCCACAGACCATGTTTGGTGCATACCGACATGGCCGACAGGTTCATTGATACTTCCGGGGCCACAATATAGAAGTCGATCTCGGTGTGTGACGGCAGGGTGCCGTATACCCCGGCGGTATACCTGGCCTCAGCAAGGAGCGTCTCCCTGTTCCAGAGCTGTATGACGCTGATAAAATGGTCGTGGTCATCGGGGTGCGGATATTCTTCCCCCAGTTTCACTTTCACTTCAAATTTCTCACCTCTCTTTACCTGGTCGGGGCAGAAAACATGGGGCATATGTCTGTCGAGATAGTCGCGTTTTATCTCTTTTTCCTCTTTTTCAATCTCTGTGGCTTTGAATACTCTTGGCATGATAAATATAATTAATATGATATAACTGTTCCTATGGAATATTTCAGGTAAAAATAGCAATAATCTTTAAAACCGGCGCCGGCAACCGGTGACCGGATTTATAAATTAAGTCACAATTATTTTGACAATTAAGTCATAAATGTTAAATTTGCATCCACAAAAATACTGCGGGGTGGAGCAGTGGTAGCTCGTTGGGCTCATAACCCAAAGGTCGGAGGTTCGAATCCTCCCTCCGCTACAAATCAAAAGCCTTGCCGATAAATCGGCAGGGCTTTTTTGTTGACAGCCCGACAACAGCTTGCTGTTGGAAGGGATGGAAACAAAAAAGCCCGTATTCCGCGAAAGCGGAAAAGGCTTTTGATTTGTTAAGCACCCCTCAGAGGATCACGAGGAACGAAGTGACGAGTAATCCTCCCTTTTTTACCCCCAAACCCCCTGAAGGGGGCTTTAAAAATTAAGAACGAAGAACAAACGAATAGCGAAGTTAGAAGTTCTGCATTCTGCATTCGTTTGTTCAAATGTTCATACTTCAATCCTTACTTAACACCAAAGGTGGATGCAGGGCTTTTGGCTTGTTAAGCACCCCTCAGAGGATCACGAGGAACGAAGTGACGAGTAATCCTCCCTTTTTTACCCCCAAACCCCCTGAAGGGGGCTTTAAAAATTAAGAACGAAGAACAAAC
>JADDYF010000334.1 GCA_015712185.1 Bacteroidales bacterium | reverse complement strand
GTCACCTCCCAGTTTTCAGGTATCTCATCCGGATAAGCTCCTTTGATATCGGCCGGAGCGGGATCGTTTGAGGGATCTCCGTTACGGAAACGCTCAACAAATATCTGGTACCAGATTACTTCTTTAGCCCATTGCGGCACTGAACTGAGATCTTTATTCTCAGATCTTTTTTTGCAGGCGCTGCTAAACAGGCTTAATGTGATTAACAGGAATAGAATTCTAACCGACGATCTCATATCTTGTTTTTAATGACTGAGCTTTTGTAGTTTCTTCTTAATCCCCCTTCAGGGGGGATGGGGCGCATACTAGCCCTCCAGGAGATTTGACCTACTTCACATATACCCTGTATCCCCACGGATCAAGCTTAAGACTTGTTCTTGGTGGCAGGATTTCCTTTATACCTGTAAAGTATTCGGAATACTCTCCCCCAATATCTTTAAGTATCGTTTTAAATGCAACACTCTTCCTGGTCAGATTCAGAAAGACAACTACCCTGTTTCCTTCTTTCTCCCTGTAAAATGCAAACACCTTTTTATCCCTGTTTGTTTTGATCTTCTCCATCGGACCGCCCCACTCACCGTTCCAGAGCGCACGGTTTTCCTTTTTCAGCCTTATGAGACTTGCATAAAAACCGGTAAGGTCGCAGGTATCCCATTCAATAGTATCCCTCGTAAAAAACCTCAGCTTCTTGTCGAGACAGGCTTCCTGTCCGCTGTAGAGAAGCGGAACGCTGCTGGCGGTGAATATCAGTGATGCAAAAACCTTCTGAGCATCGCCCATCAGCGAGTCAACTGTACCTGCCCATGAGTTTTCATCATGATTTGTCAGGAACATCAGCCTGTAAACATTCTGCGGATAGACTACCCATTCCCTGTTGAAATATTTTGAAACAGCGTTCGCACTGTCCTTACCCTGTGCCACCCTGTTCATCAGGTGATGCATTTCCCAGGCATAGTTCATATCGAATCCTTTCACAAGGAATCCGCCTGGTTCCTCATGTTCGGCGAGCATCAGTACAGGCTTTATTTTATTCAGCTCGGCCCTTGCCCTCTCCCAGAATTCAACAGGTGTGTTGTGTGGATGGTCAACACGGAATCCATCCACTCCCATTTTTACCCAGAATGACATCGCACTGATCATATAATCGTGCAGCCCTTCACTGGACCAGTCAAGCTGTATCACATCTGTCCAGTCAGTGCCAATGGGCGGTGTGAATTTCCCCCTCGAATCTTTTACGTAAAACTCCGGGTGGTCGATTGTCAGCCGGTTATCCCAGGCGGTGTGGTTCGGAACCCAGTCGAGCATCACATACATTCCCAGCTCATGCGTCTTATCTATGACACTCTTAAGGTCCTCCATGGTTCCAAATTCAGGATTTACATCCATAAAATCCTTCACTGAATAATAGCTTCCAAGTTCACCTTTCCTGTTTACGATCCCGATAGGATATGTCGGCATGAGCCATAAAACATCTATGCCAAGATTTTTAAGCCTGGGTAGGTGTTCTTCAAAAGCCCTGAATGTGCCCTCGTCAGTGTACTGCCTGACATTCACTTCATAGACAACAGCATTTTTCGACCATTCCGGATGTATAACTTCCGAGACAAATGGTTTAAGCTCTTTCTTTTTCCCAAAAATTGAACAGCCTGTTATCAGAAGAATACCTGCAAGGAATATTGTTAGCAGACCAACAGTAATCTTTTCCATAGATTTATCTTATTTAATTTTTAATCTTGAATGTTCTTTCTTCGTTACCGGGGATCTGATATTTATTCTCATAAAGGACAATAGATAACATTCTGTCTGAAAGATTTCTGATGATCACTTCTTTGTGGTTAACCATTATTTCAAACAGGACACCCCTGAAACGTGCATGGAATGAATATGACTTCCACTTTTCAGGAATTAACGGTTGAAACTGAACCCTTCCATCTGCGATCCTCATGCCGCCAAATCCTTCCACGATTGCCAGCCACGTCCCGGCCATGCTGGTAATATGTAGACCGTCTCCGACCTCATTGTTGTAGTCATCAAGATCGAGCCTTGCAGTCCTGAGGTAAAGCTCGTATGCCCTTTCTATATTCCCGGTTCTCGATGCGAGGATCGAATGTATACAGGCTGAAAGCGATGATTCATGAACTGTCATCGGTTCATAGAAATCGAAGTTGCGTTTAAGGGTTTCGGTGTCGTACTTGTCTTCAAAAAGATAGAGCCCATGGAGCACGTCTGCCTGTTTTATAAAACATGATCTTAATATCCTGTCCCATGACCAGTGCTGGTTTAGAGGCCGTTCTTCCTCCGGTATTAATGATGCAGGAATCAGTTCCTTATCGAGAAAACCATCCTGCTGCAGAAAAACCTTACGTTCATTATCATAAGGAAGGTAGATTCTGTTAATAATGTCATTCCAGCGTTTTGTTTCGGCAAAATCAAAAGATGTCTTCTTAATTATTTCATCATATCTGTCAGGATCTTCCTTCTTAACAATCTCAAGATTATTCAGTGTATACGACATTGTCCAGACAGCAATTGTATTTGTGTACCAGTTGTTGCTGACATTGTTCTCATACTCGTTTGGTCCGGTCACACCCAGGATCACATACTTCTGCCTGTGCTCTGACCATGATGCCCTCTGGCTCCAGAAACGCGAGATGCCAATGAGAACTTCCAGACCAAAGTCGGGCATGTAGGTTTTATCACCTGTATGCCGGATATAATTGTAGATGGCATAGGCGATCGCACCGTTCCGGTGGATCTCCTCAAATGTGATCTCCCACTCATTATGGCACTCCTCTCCATTCATTGTAACCATAGGGTAAAGGGCTGCACCACCACGGAATCCCAGCTTCATGGCGTTATTTATAGCCTGGCCCAGATGCTTATATCTGTATAACAGGAGGTTACGCGCAACATTCTGATCTGCCGTCTTGAGAAAGAAGGGAAGTGCAAATGCTTCGGTATCCCAGTATGTGCTCCCGCCGTATTTTTCTCCGGTGAAACCTTTCGGTCCTATATTCAGACGTTCATCCCTGCCCGTATATGTCTGGTTCAGCTGAAAAATATTGAACCTCACAGCCTGCTGTGCAGCAATATCACCTTCAATTTTCACATCGGATGTCGCCCATATTTTTGCCCACTCTTTTTTATGTTCCGAAAATAGTATTTCATATCCTTTCTGCTCAGCCTTTTTTGCATGTTGTCCGACATCACCCATCAGGTTTTCCCTGGGAATATTCAGGGAGGATAATACAGAAACAAATTTCAGAACGGTCAGTTCTTCTCGTGGTTTGATTTTTAATGAGAATTTGTTGCCGATATATTTGTCCCTGCTGATCACTTCCGGTTTCACTGACAGGAAAGCATCGTTCCTTTTAATCCTGTAACACATTCCGGTTGCTACATGGAAATCTGTTTTCATTGTCCTCGCTGTTATTGAGCCTGAACCAGCTGTCACATCTCTGGCTACTTCTTTCCAGAATTTTTTCCCGTAGTTTGCATCCTCATTTTTCACGTCCGCATCGACATACACATTGAAGCCAATATTTCCTTCAAAATCAATGGACCGGACCGAATACTTAATGATACCCAGATCGGGTTCCGACATGCTGAGGAACCTCCTGGAATTTATTTCAATTGTTTTCTTTTGAACGACGAGGATCCTGAAGGATCTCTCAAGATATCCCTCCTTCATATTCAGTATCCGTGAGAATGAAATGATCTCTGCAGAAGCAAGATCGACGGATTTTCCGTTTACTGTAATATCTATCCCTATCCAGTTTGGTGCATTAAGGACCTTGGCGAAATATTCGGGATATCCGTTTTTCCACCATCCTACTCTGGTTTTATCGGGGTAATAAACTCCTGCAACATAGCTTCCCCTGAGGCAATCCCCTGAATATCTCTCTTCAAAGTTGGCTCTCTGGCCCATATATCCGTTCCCGATCGAAAATATGCTTTCAGATTCCCTGTTCTTCCCGGGGTGAAATTCTTCTTCGATAATGAGCCATTCATCCTTCCTGTACAAACTGTTCATAACAGTATTTCCCTTTCTAATATTTCTAGTTTCTCCAGGTTCATTTCTCTCAGACCCGGAATAACAAAGTGAGCCTTTCCCAGCACTTCAGTAGCTCCCACTCCGATACATTTCATCCCGGCATTCAGTGCAGCCTGAATCCCGGCTGCGGCATCTTCAAACACAACACAATTTGCCGGATCAACTCCAATAAGTTCAGCAGCTTTAAGAAATACTTCCGGATCGGGCTTTGCCTTCTCAACGCTGTTCCCGTCTGCCACTGCATCAAACAATCCCTTGATCCCAACCCGTTCAAGGATTAACGGGGTGTTTTTACTTGCCGATCCGATCGCCACCCGGATTCCCGCATTCCTCAGTTCATGAATAAATTCCAGAGATCCCGGCAGGATCTCATCAGGTGTCATCCTTTTAATATGATCGGTATACCATGTGTTTTTTTGAGCCGCATATTTTTTCTTAAGATCTTCATTCAGTTTTTTGTGTCCAAGCTCAAGGATTATCTCAAGTGAATCCATCCGGCTGACACCCTTCAGTCTTTCATTATCTGTTTCCGTGAAAGGAATTTCGAGCTGTTCGGCAAGCTTTTTCCATGCCAGGTAGTGATACTTCGCAGTATCAACAATTACGCCATCAAGGTCAAAAATGCAGGCTTTCAGAATCATTACAATCTCCTGTCGTCAATATCCTTCACAAACTTTACCATCAGGGCAGCAATCATCATTGATATGCCGCCTGAAATGAGGGCGTTCATGGTGTTGCCGTTAAAGAGGTGCTTCACCATGCTGCCAAGAATGCTGGCAGCAAGGATTTGCGGTATAACTATAAAGAAGTTAAATATCCCCATGTAGACACCCATTTTGTTCTGAGGCAGAGCTCCGGTCAGCATGGCATAGGGCATTGAAAGAATGCTTGCCCATGCTATTCCGATACCGACCATAGGAAATATAAGCAACCACCATTTTCCAATAATGCTGATGGAGATCAGGCTTACACCACCAATGAGAAGACAGATTGCATGAGTCCATCTGCGGCTGGTGGCTCTTGCCATCACAGGCAGCAGGAAGGCTACTGCCGCAGCAAAGCCGTTATAAATACCAAAAAGAAAACTGACCCAGTTAGCTCCTTCATTATAAGCAAGTGATGCTGTATCGGATGTACCGTAGATATGGGAGGTTACTGCAGAGGTGGTGTATATCCACATGGAGA
The DNA here is from genome assembly GCA_015712185.1 of Bacteroidales bacterium. Taxonomy (GTDB): domain Bacteria; phylum Bacteroidota; class Bacteroidia; order Bacteroidales; family VadinHA17; genus LD21. The sequence goes on along the minus strand of JADDYF010000334.1, from coordinate 4,945 downwards.
AGAGGGCGAACCATGTAAAGAACTGTACGATTGCCAGCTGTGCCATTGTAGCAGGCATGTTCCTGAGATCCGTAAGTATAGAATTAAGTGCGTTGTGCCCCCTGCCTGCCGACTGTAAAGAACCGGCAACCAGCTGCAGCAAACCGAACAATGATATGCCAGCCGTAATTACATAAAGTTCTTTTTCAATATCTACCCTTGAAAGGATGAATGTCAATATCAGTCCCGCTCCCAGCCATATAAGTCCGGGCGCATAGAAATTAATCCTGCCAGCCGTCTTCCGGTCATCTTCCCGGACAGTAATACGTTGCATCCCATTATCCATGTGCCCTGAGCCCTGTGCCCTGAGCCCTGTGCCCTGAGCCTCCGCTTTTTCTTCCTCATATTCCGCAAGTTCTTCGGGAGGGTATTCCCTTGTACGGATCACTGTCCACAGTACAGCAAGGAAGAATACGCATCCGCCTATATAAAATGAGAGCTTGACATTCAACGGTATCAGCTTTCCCGGAAGAGGCTCTGTTGGCACGTTAAACCATTTGGTAAGAATGTATGGCAGGAATGAGGCTATAACAGCTCCGGTACCGATAAAGAAACTCTGCATGGCAAAACCTTTTGTACGCTGGTCGGACGAAAGCATATCGCCTACAAATGCCCTGAATGGTTCCATAGAAATATTTATCGAGGCATCCATGATCCATAATGTACCGGCAGCCACCCACAGGGCAGGTGAGTTTGGCATGAGAAAAAGGGCGAGGGATGCCAGGATCGCACCTGTAAGGAAATACGGGCGGCGTCTTCCCAGACGGTTCCATGTATGGTCGCTCATGTGTCCTATTATAGGCTGAACAATAAGTCCGGTTACCGGCGCTGCCACCCACAGAATAGGAATATTATCAACTTTAGCGCCCAGTGTTTCGAAAATGCGGCTTACATTTGCGTTCTGAAGTGCAAAACCAAACTGGATCCCTAAGAATCCGAAGCTCATATTCCATATCTGCCAGAATGAGAGTCTGGGTTTTATTTTTTTCATAAGGAGTGTGATTTCTAAGTAAATTCTTATTTTAAAAATCCGTCAGGCTTTGTCAAAAATAGAGAAAAATGTTAATAAATTAATCTTTATATCTCATTTATTTTCACGCAGATTGGGGTTAAAAACATTCGTAACGAGGACATCCTAAATTTCAAACGTTTTCTATAAAAAGAAGAATGGTTCGTACTTGAAAAATTAAATCACTATGAAACTTTGTCAGACATTTTCCGTTCTATACTTTAGAAAATAAAACTTATCAACTTGCTCTGCCACTGTTAATAACTTTATTCTATTGTTAAATAACATTAAATTTCATAAATGACATAATAACTAATTTTTGCAAAATTTAGCTGTGCTTCCTGGGCTTTGCATTCCGGAAGCAACCTAAATAAATGATATTTAGTCTTAACACCAACTTGTTTAAGGAATATTTACATGTTTAACTTTAATCTATATTAAAAAAATGAAAAAGTTTTTTGCATTTGGAATTTTTTTGTTCGCGTTCACGGCAGCTACATTTGCCCAATCGTCAGCTACGGCTTCTGCGGCTGCAACCATTCTCACCCCGATTGCAATATCAAATACCGTTGATATGGATTTCGGTAACCTTGCATCGAGTGCAACATCCGGTACCTGTGTTCTTGCCACGGATAATTCCCGTACTGTAACAGGTGGTGTAACAATTATGGCAGGTGGAACGCCCACAGCGGCAAGTTTTACTGTTACAGGTGTTGCTGGCGCCACTTACACAATTACTCTCCCTGCCGGAGCAACAACAGTTTCTGACGGCACAAATACCATGACAATCGACACCTGGTTAAGTAACCCCGCCGGTACAGGGACCCTCACAGCTGGTACCTCAACGCTTCTTGTCGGCGCAACCCTTAATGTAGGTGTAAGCCAGCCGGGCGGAGTATACAATACTGCTAATGCTGGAGGCAGCGGCGAATTCACAGTTACAGTAAATTATCAATAGTGAGGCTTACGGGATATCTATATCTTCATTAAAATAATGAAGAAGCGCTATATTTTTTATTACAGCCTGCTTTTTCTGTTTGTTTTCACACGGATCGGGGTACTTGCACAGGCAGGTACATCGGCAAGCGCAACAGGTCACGTCGTGGCAGAGATAGTTCCTGCTTTCACTGCGACCGAAACATCGCAGCTGAACTTCGGACGCTTTTCCCCCGGACCGCAGGGCGGCAAAATAATTCTTACTCCCCAGAACACAATATCAGTCCTTGGAAGCGTCTTTAAGGGTACAGGTATTTATAATGCTGCAAGTTTTTATATAACAGGTGATCAGGATGCTGCCTTTTCAGTTACCTTACCGGCAAGCCCGGTTGTTCTTAAACATACACTTTCTGCCAAAACCATGTTCGTGGATGGCTGGATGTCAGTTCCTGCACCCGGTATCGGGACAGGCAGGCTCCAGAACGGATACCAGACTGTTTTTGTCGGAGCAACTCTTAATGTGGGAACCCTGGAGGACAATCCTGTGGGCATATACTCGGGTACTTATGAGATTTCGTTTGATTTCAATTAGCAGGAGGTAAAAACTATAATTAGATGTCGAAGACCAGAACAGTAAATTCCAAAAGATCAAAACACACCTTCAGGCAGATACCATTAATCGCTGTTATCGCAGGAATTGGTATGTTTTTTACACTATTTCCTGCCGATTGTATCGCCCAGGGAAACCTCCTTGTCACTCCAAGGAGGGCTGTTTTTGAAGGATCAAAGAGGTCGATGGATCTGAACCTGGCAAATACAGGCAGGGACACAGCTACATATGCAATATCCCTGGTTCAGATCAGGATGAGGGAGGACGGTGGATTTGAGACCATAACGGAACCCGATCCCGGACAGAGGTTTGCTGACAGGTTCATCAGGTATTTCCCGCGCTCGGTTACCCTCGGACCGAATGAAGCCCAGGTTGTGAAGCTGCAGCTTATAAGATCAAATGAACTGGAGACCGGGGAATACCGGTCTCATTTTTATTTCAGAGCCATACCCAAAGCAAGACCATTAGGGGAGGAAGAGACAGTTAAGGACACAACATCAATTTCAGTCAGATTAACTCCTGTTTTCGGTATAACCCTGCCGGTTATTATAAGGAATGGGCCATCCACGGCAAAGGTGAATCTCTCCGATCTGACGCTTGATATCACCGATAAAGCAGGTCCCAGGCTGAAGATCGTTTTTAACCGGTCGGGAAACATGTCATTCTTTGGGGACATCGTTGTGGATCATATTTCTACCGGGGGTATAATAACACGCGTTGGCGTTGCAAACGGTGTGGCCGTTTATACACCCAATACAATACGCCGGTTCCAGTTTAACCTGAACAATTTACAGGGAGTGGATTTTAGGTCCGGTAAATTACGGGTGACATACTCAGCGCCATCCGATGTCAAGCCTGAAAAATATGCCGAAGCAGAACTTATTTTGAACTGACATATTATTCTTCTTCTGCTCAAGGCCCTTAATTGGTCCTGGAATAACTGTGATTGAATGAACACCAGACCTCCTATGAAGTATTTGTTACAACATATCAAAAAGCATACATTATTTCTTTTATTTCTAACCGTATTACTGGAGATTGGTAATTACACATTTGGCCAGGCTGCGGGTGATTACAGGTCGTTTGTTACGGGTAACTGGAATGCCGCGGGAACATGGCAAACATATAATGGTAGTGCATGGGTTGCAGCTGGCTCTCCCCCAACAAGTGCGAATGGCGTTATTACAATACTAAATGGCCATACTGTAACAGTAAGCGCTAATGTTACTGTTGACCAGGTAATAATTGATGCGGGGGGCCAGGCAACTGTCAATGCTGGAATAACATTAACGATTGCAAACGGAGCCGGTACAGATATGACAGTTAACGGAACACTGGTCAATTCAGGATCTTTAACTACAACCGGAACACTGGCTTTTAACAGCGGTTCTTCTTACCAGCATGCGAGGGATGGAGGTACAATCCCCGTTGCTACATGGAATTCGGCCTCAACCTGTAATATAACCGGAATTACGGGGACTGAAGTGACAACTAATTTAAACCAGACATTTGGAAATTTCACATGGAACTGTCCTGCCCAGACTGTCAATCCGAACACTTTAAACGGAATGAATGGGATTACTATTGCAGGTAATTTCAATTTGATCTCCACAGGTACGGGTTCCATAAGATTGGGTTCTGGAACTTCCAGATCTTTTACGATATCAGGAAATTTCAATATTTCCGGCGGCACTTACAATTTATCAAGTGGCAATGGTACAGGGACAATATATATTAATGGGAATTTTAACATGTCTGGTGGTACAATTACTGAAACCAGCGGCGGAAATGGTGCATTTGTATTCAATGGTACTATAAATCAGGATTTTATTAAAACAGGCGGGACAATTTTAAATAATATCAATTTTACAATTAACAGTGGTGCAATATTGAATATGGGCACCTATGTCCTCGATGGAAGTACCGGAACATTTAATTTAAATTCAGGTGGTGGAGTTATTACGGCCAATACAGGCGGACTGACATCGTCAGGAGCTACCGGCTCTATACAGGTAGGCGGAACGCGTACCTACAGCACCGGAGCTAACTACACATACAACGGCACAGCTGCACAGGTAACCGGGAACGGACTTACAGGTGCCAATAACCTGATAATCAATAATACCGCCGGTGCAACACTTACAGGTAACACAACTATTAGCGGTACTTTGACATTAACAGCTGGTGCATTCACGATCGGGGCAAATACCCTTACATTAAACGGGCCTACTATTGCAGGGACACCGTCAAACCTTACAACATCTTCATCTTCCAGCCTCGTATTCGGCGGTACCTCGGCTGGTGTGCTAATACCATCAAGCGTTACAGCTTTAAACGGCCTTTCAGTTACC
>JADDYF010000319.1 GCA_015712185.1 Bacteroidales bacterium | reverse complement strand
CCCAAGCCCGACAAAAATGACAAGAGCTTCTTCGAAAGGATGAGAGGATATTTCGAGTAGAGAAAGGTTTAATAACTCACCCTCCAGCCTTCCCGATCTTCAGCCGGGACAGTTGTGGAGTGAGTTCATGTTATATCTCCGGAGTTTTTATATATTTATGGCTCTTTTAAAAGATATTCCTTATGGCACTTTTTGAAGCACGCGACATAACCAAACAGTTTGCAACCACCCTGGCGCTGGATAAAGTCAGCCTGGCGATCCCCGAACAGTGTATTTACGGACTGCTGGGTCCGAATGGCGCCGGTAAGACAACGCTCCTCAGGATCATCAACCAGATAACCGGACCTGATTCCGGGGAGATGTTTCTCAACGGCAGGAAACTTAAGCCGGAAGATGTGACAGGAATAGGCTACCTGCCTGAAGAGCGTGGTCTGTATAAAAAGATGAAGGTTGGAGAACAGGCTCTTTACTTTGCACAGCTCAAAGGGCTTACAAAGGCTGAAGCCATGAAGAGACTCAGGTACTGGTTCAGGAAGCTTGATATTGTTGACTGGTGGGGGAAAAAAGTCGAGGAGCTTTCAAAAGGGATGCAGCAGAAAGTGCAGTTTATAACTACTGTGCTTCATGAACCAAAACTGATAATCTTTGATGAGCCATTCACCGGCTTTGACCCAGTAAACGCCAATATCATAAAGAATGAAATTCTGTTTCTGAGGGAACGCGGAGCGACAATTCTGTTCTCAACACATAACATGGGATCAGTTGAGGAATTATGCGATAATATAACTCTGATAGACAGGGCAAAGACCATACTTGAAGGCAGGGTTGATGAGATCCGCAAGAAATGGGCAGCCAATGAATATGATCTTGTATTCCAGGGAGACACAAAGATTGAAGAAAACGGGATGTACAAAATCCTGAATCACCAGTACGAAAACGGATATAGTACTATCAGACTTAAAACTATAGGAGATATTACCGTCAATGATATCCTGAAAACAGCAATTAATACCGGGTCAGTGGTTTCATTTAATCCTGCACTTCCTTCAATGAATGAGATATTTATCAGAGTTGTTGAATCGCGCAATTAAGAAACAGAAAATAACCAATATGAATAAGATACCCGTTATAATCAAAAGAGAATACATTACCAGGGTCAGGAAAAAGTCATTCATAATAATGACCATCCTGGCACCGCTTCTCATTGCCGGACTGATTGTGATATCCATGCTGATGAGTATGAGTAAAGACAGGGATTTCAAGAAGATTGCTGTTATAGAAAAAGTGCCGGGAATGTTCAGAAATGTAATCAAGGATACAGAGTATGAGGATTTTGTTTACCTCGATATCGGTGTGGAGGAACTTAAAAAGACCTTCGTACAGGAAGGATACTATGGTATTTTATATATATCGGAAGTGGTTACCGAAGTTCCAAACGCAGTTGAACTTATTTCCACGAAACAACCTCCCTTTACCCTTCTCGAACGTATTGAAGGAGATCTTGAGAAGGAGATAGAGAGGAACAAGCTCCTTTCACACAACATTCAGAACCTTGATGAAATACTGAAAAGCATTGATGTGAATGTGAATGTCACAACCAGACTGATCGATGACGCAGGTAATCTGAAGGAGACAAGTACTGTTGTATCAATGATACTGGCTTATGTGTTCGGTTTTCTTATGTATATGCTTGTGTTTATTTTTGGGTCACAGGTAATGAGAGGTGTTATTGAGGAGAAAACAAGCAGGGTGGTTGAGGTTGTGGTATCATCAGTAAAACCAGTACAGCTGATGATGGGAAAGATCATTGGTATTGCCCTGGTAGGACTAACCCAGTTCATGATATGGATAGTTCTGATTACAGCAACTGTCATGATTGTAAATACCGCCGTTCTTAAGGATATTGATGTGACCCAGATAACACAGAACTTGCCTCAGAGTATCATGGGCGAGGAAAAACAAGCCCTGACTGCTGAAAAGGTTAACCAGATATCTCCCGAACTGATGGAATTTGCCAAGAATTTCGACACTGCCATGAACCAGAACTGGCCTTTAATCATAATATCATTTATATTTTATTTCCTTACAGGGTATCTTCTCTATGCATCCATTTTTGCGGCAATTGGTTCAGCTGTTGATAATGAAACTGAAACACAACAATTCATGCTGCCTGTCACAATTCCGATTATTATCGGGCTGATGGTGGCCATGGGAACAATGACGAATCCTGAAAGCTCGTTGTCACTCTGGTGTTCAATTATACCCCTCACATCGCCTATAGTAATGATGGCACGCATTCCGTTCGGGATTCCCTACTGGCAGCTCGCTGTTTCGATGGTTCTTATGGTGATAACCTTTTTAGCATTTGTATGGATGGCCGCAAAGATATACCGTACCGGGATCCTGATGTATGGCAAGAAAACTTCGTGGAAGGAAATGTGGAAATGGCTGAGGTATAGCGGGTAAAGACGGGGCTCAGAGCTCAGGGCTCAGGGCTCAGAGCTCAGGGCTCAGAGCTCAGAGCTCAGGGCTCACAGGTCAGGGGAAGGAACCTCCGGGGGAGGCGACCAGCTTGTGTAACTCCATGAGAATCCGTGCTTTCCGTGGTTAAAGAAAAAGAATAAAGATATATTGAATGTCAAAAATCCTGGTAATCGACGATGAAAAAGCTATCCGGAACACCCTGAAAGAGGTTCTGGAATATGAGAAGCATGAGGTCGATCTTGCGGAAGACGGGCCATCAGGTCTTGAGCTTTTCAATACCAACTCCTACGATATTGTCCTATGTGATATCAAGATGTCGAAGATGGACGGCATAGAGGTTCTGCAAAAGATATCCGAAGTATCCTCGAACACTCCTGTTGTGATGATCTCGGGGCACGGCAACATAGATACTGCAGTTGAGGCTATTAAAAAGGGAGCATACGATTTTCTTGAAAAGCCTCTTGACCTCAACAGATTGCTTATAACTATCCGTAAT
>JADDYF010000290.1 GCA_015712185.1 Bacteroidales bacterium | reverse complement strand
CATCAGTTCCAAGGCCGCAGGAGCTCTGAGGATGTATGAGCTCAATTACTCCAATATCAGGTACAGACAGCATAAAATTGATTTCATCATAACCAGTACATCCGTTCATGTCCGTAACTGTTACACTGCATGAATTGATACCGGGAGTAGTCACAGTGAAAGTCTGCCCTGTGCTCCCGTCGTGCCAGAGGTATGAAACGAAGCCAGGTCCTGCATCAAGGACATGTTCCAGGGCAGTTATTACCTGGAAATCAGGCCCGAGATCCACTACAGGAGTTGCAAACACACCGACAGGCATCAGTATGGTATCGTTCCATAATTTCATATCGGCAGTGTAGTTCACATAAACTGTGAAATCATACCATTCTCCTGCAACTACCTGGGTTTTCTGAGAGAACACAAAGTTGATGGTATCACCCGGCAGGAAAGCTTCCGACAGCAGGATTGGTTCCACTGACGGAGTTCCTTCGTCGACCTTATAACCCATAGTTATGGTCTGTCCCGCCTGAATGGTCTGGTTCCCCGAATTCCTGATCCTCGTAGAGACGGTTATGGTTTCGGACAGACCGCAGGATGTTTCAGGAGAGAGTATCTGTTCGAGTTCAATATCTGTCACATTCAGTGTTACTCTTACTGAGTCGGTGGCTGAACACTCGTGGTCATCACTTACAGTAACCTTATAGAGATGCTGCCCCGGCATATCCACAGTAAATGTATTCACGGTGGATCCGTCCTGCCACAGGTAGCTGTAATAGCCAGGTGTTGCAGTAAGCAGATATTCCGGCGCCATCAGAATAGTATCACGTCCAAGTTCCACAAAAGGATAGCCATAGACTTCCAGGGTGTATTTTAAAGTATCGTTATACTGGTGATAATCATCCCTGTACCTTGTGTACATCTCCATCTGGTAGATCCCCGGGACTGAAAAATTGTAATTCTGCGAATAGGTATAATTCCTGGTGCTGCCCGGAGCCAGCTTTTGAGTCACCAAAAGTGTATCCTGAAGCAGGACGGAATTGATCTCCCTGTAGATGAATATGGTGTCATTTACATCTACGGTATCGGTTCCGAAATTCTGAAGCATTATCTGTACAGGCACCTGGGTTCCGAGAGCACATGCCGATTGTGGTGCAATAAGTTCACCTACTCCCACATCAGCAATAAGTTCGGTAATCTGAACTGTATCCGATGTCACACAGCCAAGATCGCTGGTTACCCTGACATAATATTTCCCCTGTGTACCGACATGGAATACAGAATCTGTTGAATTGTCCTGCCATAAATAATCGTATCCGTAGATTCCCGAGAAAGCACTCAATATCACGGTATCGGGTCTGACGGTTGAGATATCCGGTCCGAGGTCCACTACCGGTTTATTTACACGGATAAGCCTGTAAAGTGTATCGTTTGATGTCTGCTGATAAAAGAAAGGATCAGGTCCGATAGTAAATACATTGGTCTTATATTCCCCGCTGACACTGAAGTCAAATTCTTCGGTCATGATGAAATCGCGGGTAGCACCCGAAGCAAGAGGTTGTGCCAGGAGAATAGTTTCTTCTGCAGTCTGTATCATGCCATCTCTTTCAATGTGGTAGCCAATTTTTATTGAGTCTCCCGCCTGAAGGTTGCTGATTCCATAATTTTTCAGACGCAGGGTAAATTTCTGGTTTGCACTCAGCTCACAGGCAGTGACGGGCGCAAGTATTTCATAAACACCCATGTCATCCGGTGCTTCAAAAATCCTGATATCATCCACACCGATACCGTCGAACTGGTTATTGAATTTATCTGCCATGAAGTTAAACCGGAACTGTACATTCTGCTTGTTTATCAAAATGGCAGGAAGAAGGTGGCGAGCTGTTATCCATCCGCCGGTCTGTCCGCTCCAGCCGTTTGTTCCGAGAGCCGAAACAGGTTTTCCGGTATACCAGTTCCAGTATGTATCGAATCCGGAGGTGTTTGAAACCGGGTTCCAGTTATTACCATCATCCAGTGAGTAGAGCAGGGTAGCGCCATCAACATCCTGTTCAGTATCAAGCCACAAGCGGGCGTCAAATACAGGATTTACCAGTCCGGTCAGATCAAAGCTTGGAGAAGTCAGTGAACCTTCAGCGGTATTAACAAGGTCTCCGGTAAGGGTAAAATCGTCGATACTCCAGCCCTGTGCAACCGGACCTGATGCTGAAGACTGGTAGAGTGAGAATCTTAACCTGAAAGCACTTGTATTTGTAAGGTTATCGGGTATTGAAAACTCCCAGACAGCGAAATCCTCGTCGGATATGGCTCCCTGGGTATTTCTCCATATTGTATGCCAGGAGGCGCCGTTATCGTTACTTACCTCGAACCTGACCGAGTCACCGGTCTGGATGGTTATCCATGCAAGGTAGCTGACATGCAGATTGCTGTAATTACTTATATCAAATGCCGGCGTTGTGGCGGTATATGCTGTGCCGGGCGAAATCCCGTTTTCATAATTGTAAGGATGTGCACCCTGACCCGAGAGGTCTGTACCTATACAATAGTACCCCGAAAAAGCAAAATAAGGGAGGTAAGCATAATTTGGGATATTCCTCTCAAATTCGCCGGTGAAGGTCCAGCCTTGGTCATATTCGAAATCGTCGTCAAAGATGATCCTGTTCTTCCGGGAAATAATATCTCCATACGTCTGAGAGAGTCCGGTTACCCAGCTTTCTGTTCCGGATGAGGCCGAATTGATGACGGATCCGGCAGGTGTACCATATTCCCATATCTGGTTTCCGACTGATCTCCAGAATCCTTCATTTGTTTCAAAATTTTCGGAATAGGGTGTTTCATATGTCGGTACAATATAAACCTGCGTGGAGATCTGGTCATTGCCTGTATACTGGTCGCCCGGGAAGATCGTTTTTGCAAGTACCGAAGGTTTCAGTCCCGGAACCGAAAGATCTGTTTTAGTGGGAAATGTGAATACAACCGTTCCGCCGAGAGGTATATCCTGGTTCATATTGTCTATCGTCCATGTTGTTCCCCCATCGAAGGAATATGCAACAGGCACCGGATCCGTTATTGCAGCCCCGCCGTAGTTCGTTATCCGGACAATAACCGAGTCGTCAGATGAATGACCGCTTCCGCTAAGGGGATATATCCATTCAGAAACGCCCACGTCTTTTGTGATAAATTCTCCTGTGAGGTAGATATCATCGATGTTCCAGCCTGAATAGTTTAGCTGTCCGTCTGTCGGCCCCAGCTGAAAGCGGAATTTAAGCTGATTTGTCCTTGAATATTCATCCGGTATTGGAATCTGATATTGTATCCAGCGATAATCACTCAGATAAGAAGTGCTCTGCCAGATGGTATTCCAGGTAGTGCCATTATCACTGCTTACCAGAACCGATGAATGATCCCAGACCTCTATATTAAGGTGCCGCTGAAAGAATAGATTAAGGATTTTATAGTAAAAAAGGTCAAGCGTCGGTGAAGTGGCAAGGTAACTTTGTGCTTCGCCCAGATCAGATTCGTAATTATAAGGAAAAGATCCAAGCCCTGACAGATCGGTGCCAAGTACTTTCGTACCACTGTATGCGGATGAAGGATCAGGGTTTCCGGGAATGCCTCCCATGCCGGCTGGTGTCCCAACCTCGAATTCTCCCGTGAGGGTCCAGTTGTGAGATCCTTCAAAATTCTCGAAGTACTGGGTTTTATATAGCGTCCTGTTGCCGGGAGGTGATTGCTCGACTGCAGGATAGAGCGTGTCGTTGGCGAAGATGCTGTTGGCTGCTAACTTTACATCGAGGATATTTCCGTAAGCAACATCGAGCCTGACATCATAGGTGAGCCAAAGGTAAGAATGACCCGGGGGCAGCTTATGGTTCAGGTTGGTAAATCCGGCAACACCTGACACAAAACTGGCAGGTGTACCCACAGAGTTTTCAGTGCTGAATATCTGGCTTAATGTGCTGTAAAGCCTGACTCCATTTGGCTGAAGATCACTATCAGTTGTATTAAGAGAAGTAAAGGAGATATTGTCGAGAATAACTGTGTCAGTATTTCCATAAACAGTAAAGTCAATTCTTATTACCGGCACGTTAGCCGAACCTGACGGGACATAATTGGTAAACGGCTGCTGGAAGTCGATCTCTTTTATCCACATAGGCTGAACCCCTTTCGACTCAATAGAGATCTTATCAATGCAGGTACCGTATCCCCAGCGTGTATGACCTTCAAAACCAACATAATAAGTTGCAGATGGATTTGGGAGCAGCAGTCTTTGATTTTCCCATTCGAATACCGGATCGAGGTATTCGTGCAGAAGCACCCACGGGGCGCTTTCGGATGTTTTATAATATACCCTCAAGACATCCCAGCCAGTTGCCCCCTCAAATGTCCAGGGGATCTGGCAGAGGTAAAAACTTAGTTCAATATTGGCGCCGCCTAACAGGTTCATAGGCGGAGTGACAAGTTTTGTACGCTCATTACCGTATCCCTGTTTGAAAAATATCGCATTATATGTGCCCTCATAAGCTGATGGAGGATTCCTCGTAATATCAACCTGTTCGGGCGGCACCTGCCAGTTATTGTCGTTAGGGCTGTGCCCCCCGTTCCTGTATCTCCAAGGTTCGGTACCGTATGTGAATTCTTCTGTCCAGCCGTCAGGCTTGCCTCCTACCTCAAAACTTTCGGTCAGGTAAATCTGGGATTTCCCCGGAAAGACCGGAAAAATAACGACACATATTATCAAAAATCTTAACAATTTCTGACAGGTGTGCTTACTAAACATATATGGTTATTTTTATTGAATTACAGACTCAGAAATAACTTATTATCCTTTTTTACGTATTAATGGGTGAGAATGTTTTAAATCTGAGCATGAATCTGTCCGATAAAACCAGAGAAAAATCTGTAAAATACCTTATTTACGCTGGACTGATTGCTTTTCTTATCGGACAATCTTCCCTTTCTTATTCACAGGTTGACACGGAATTCTGGTTTGTGGTTCCCGAATTGTCCCACCGCGGAAATACGGGCGGAACTCCCGGTACGCTGAGGATTGCCACACTTGAGCTGCCTGCAACCGTTACCATAAGCATGCCGGCTAATCCTTACCACCCTGTATTGAACCCGAACGGATTCCAGGACATTGTGGTCAATATACCTGCAAACGCTACTGCAGCTGTAAACCTCACTTCGCTGATTGATGTGGCAGCTAATCCGGCAAACAACAGGCTTGAAAATAAACCGCTTACTCCCAGTGGCATAAATAATTTCGGATTGCATATTACGGCGACCAACATGATAACTGCTTACTGGGAGGTAAACTATGCCTATGGTTCCGATCTCTGGACATTAAAGGGACGTAACGCGCTGGGTACGCTTTTTTACACTCCTTTTCAGACAGTTTACAATAACAGGAATTTAACCCCTCGTACGTATTCTGCAATAGATATCTGTGCCACCGTGGATAATACCCAGGTCACCATTACCCTTCCGCCCGGGAAGGCCGCGAGCTACGGATCCCTTTTAACAGGAATTCCTGCAGGCGGCACGTATGTTGTGACTCTTAACAGCGGGCAGACCTTTTCACTCTTCCCTTTAAATTACAGCATCTGGGCAGTCGACCGTCTCGCCGGAACGAGGGTCCAATCGACAGAACCAATATGTATCTCCGTAAAGGATGACGCTATTGCCGTCGGATCACAGGGACAGGATGTGATTGGCGACCAGATTGTTCCTGTGAATATTACCGGGAGCAGTTACATTGTACCTGATATGGGTAATCCAAATCATGTTTATGTGCTGGCTAATGCTGATAACACCAGCATCTATGTTACAGATGGAAATGGGGTACCGATCGGACCCACACCATATGCCACTCTGAACAGAGGACAGCAGACACTGGTAGTTGTTCCAGGGGGATCAAAATATGCCTATATCACCTCAAACGATCCTGCCAAGACATTTTACGTATTCCAGCTGGGGGTTGAGAACCAGGCACGGGGAGGAGCGCTGGTCCCCGCTATAGGATGTACCGGTAACACGCAGCTTGCGTTCACCCGCGCAAGGGATGAAAACAAATTCCAGTTTTTCATTATTGTTAAAAAAGGTAATGAAGACAAATTCCTTCTGGACGGTATACCGCAAACTGATACTGATATTATAAAACCGGGCGACTTTACCGAGATACCGGGCACCGGTGGTTATATGGCCTGGTTCTCAAATTCCATCAATACCAATGTCCTCTCGATTGGTCAGCACCTGGTGGAGAATACAGGCGATATTTTCCACCTGGGGATCTTTAACGGATTCCCGGGTGCAGGACAGGGAGGCCTCTATTATGGTTATTACTCTGACTTTGGAAGATTGAATATTGGGGCGACTGTTGCGGGCACGAACTCAATAGTTGTCAGAGCCTGTTATGGAGATTCAGTACAGCTGTATGCCTATGGCGGTACAAACTATCTCTGGACCCCTGATACTTATCTTGATGATGCAACCAGCAACCTGCCGACGGCGATCGGCTTGCCACCGGGACCACATAACTACACAGTCCAAATCTCAGGTGCCTGTGCAACCGGTACAAGGGATCTTACAGTTGTAGTATCAACACCTGTTGAAGGATTTTTCCAGACGAATGTATCATCAGGCTGCTCACCGCTGGAAGTGATCTTTGAAGACCAGTCGACGGGAGTCTTCTCGTGGCAGTATGATATCGGAGATACTCTGATCAGGTACGATCTCGATCCTGCTACTCCATACCAGCCTCCGCCAAACTATCCAGATCCTTTCACAATCAGTTATCTCTACAGGAATACTACCAACCTTCCGATGACAGATACGGTAACCCTTCTCGTCAAGAATGAGAGTGGTTGTGCTGATATTTTTACAAAAACGATTGTTATATATCCCGAGATATATTCGGAATTTTCAATTGCCGGTGCAGACAGAGGATGCGATCCGCTTCCGGTCCAGTTTATCAATACTTCGACAGGAAACACCGATACATGGTACTGGGAATTCGGAGATGGGGGATCATCAATAGATAGGGATCCACAGCATACCTTCAGGAACCAGTTTGGTCCCGACAGCCTGGTATTCCAGACACGGCTGATCGCAATTTCGCCATACTATTGCCGTGACACTTCATATCACACTGTAACTGTAATGCCTTATATTGAGGCTAACTTTGTATTTGATACAGTCTATGCCTGTACACCTCACCAGATTATCATCACCGACCAATCTTTCGGAGCAGATACCTGGCTCTGGGATTTCGGAGACGGAACAACATCAACATCACCTGGCCCCCGGATAACAAAGACCTATGTTAATAACTCTGATGTACCTGTTACTTACACTATAAGACTCCGTGTCGACAATGAGGAAGGATGTTTTGACGAAATAAGGCGGGATGTTATAGTGTATCCTGAGATCAATGCCTCATTTACACCATCACCGGTTGAAGGATGTTCTCCTTTCGCAGTTGATTTTCAGAACAGCTCTACAGGTGCTGCTTACTATTACTGGGATTTCGGCGATGGCGGAACATCGTCGGATGCCAATCCGGTGCACCTGTATGAGAGGAATTTAATGGATCACGACACGATTTATACTGTTACGCTTATTACAACATCAGAAGAATTTTGCCGGGACACTGCTCAGTTTGACATTCTCGTACACCCGTACATCGAAGCAGTGTATTCAGTGAGTGATATCGTAGGCTGCCATCCTTTCACCATTACTATTGACAACCAGTCGGTCGGGGTTGATCAGTATTTCTGGAATTTCGGAGATGGCAGCCCGATATCAAACACCAGTGCAGTAACGTTTGTGCATACATATCTCAATACAGGCAGCAGTTCTGCTGTATATACCCTGCAGCTGGTGGTAATGAACGAGGAAGGATGCACAGATACGCTGACAAGATACATCACGGTTCATCCGGAAATAACGGCTAACTTTACAACAACTGCATTTGAAGGGTGCCACCCTCTCACCGTTACATTTACGAATCTGTCAGTTAATGCTGTAACTTATTTCTGGGAATTTGGTGACGGCTCTTCATCAGTTGAATTCTCTCCTGTTCATACCTTCACCAACTTTAGCAATTCGGATACCACATACATGGTAAGCCTTACTACTTCAACCGCAGACGGAGAGTGCGTCAAGTCAGTTTCGTGGCCTATGGTTGTCCATCCCCATGTTATTGCAGAATTTACCGTTCCGAAAGTGATTGACTGCAATCCTTTCGAGGTCACATTTGAGAACGTTTCAACAGGCGGATCATATTATTACTGGGACTTTGGTGACGGAACTGATACAATTACTACAGACCTGAGCCCTGTGACGCATACATTTATTAATAATGATTTTATATTCATCCGGAATTTTGATGTTACTCTTATTGCTGAGAATGACGCCGGATGTTCTGATACGGCCAGCAAGATTGTCGGTGTATATCCGGATATCCGTGCTGATTTTACAGCCTCCCCGACTGAGGGATGTCATCCACTGACCGTTGAATTTACTAACCTCACCAGCGGAGGCCAGGTCTTCTTATGGGATTTTGGAGATGGCACCTCTTCAGATCAGCATGATCCATCTCATACATTCCTGAACACAGGTAATACTGATACAACCTACACAGTGATACTCACGGCACTCTCAGCCAACTATGAATGCCGTGATACTGTATCGCTTGAGATAACCGTTCATCCATATATTCAGGCAGGTTTCACCATACCCGAACAGATCGGATGCACACCATTTGATGTTACATTTTATAACTCATCCATTAATGCAACACTCTTCAGGTGGGATTTTGGTGACGGAACGGATAGTGTCACCTATACTTCGGATCCTGTTTCACACTGGTTTATAAACACCGATTACAATAATCCCAGGGATTATGTAGTTACTCTTGTTACAGAAAATGCAGCAGGCTGTACCAGTGAGATCTCCAGAACGGTTACTGTGAGACCGGCAGTGAATGCTCTGTTTACATCAAGCCCGGCCGAAGGATGTCATCCCCTTGAGGTGAGCTTTACTAATATGAGCAACGGCGGTTATACCTATCTGTGGGAATTCGGTGACGGTTCTTCCACAAGCGCCGATTCACCGGTACATACTTTCACTAATTTTGCAGATAGCGCCATAACAAGACAGGTACGTCTGGTAACTACATCCAGATTCGACTGTGTAAGCGAAACTACCGGTCAGATAACTATTCATCCCAGGCCAAAAGCAAGATTTGAAACTGATAAGATCATAGACTGCCCGCCTTTTGAAGTCACAATCACCAATACCAGCATTAATGCTGATCATTACACCTGGGATTTTGGAGACGGAATAATACTCGATACAGACACAATCGTTCCGGTAAATCATATATATCAGAACTTTACCAACGACATTGTTACATATACTATCAGACTTGTTGCCATGTCGGATTATGGCTGTACTGACACAGCACGTCAGATTATTAATGTTTACCCGGCGACAATTGCCGATTTCAGTGCAAATGATGAAGGCTGCACGCCGTTAACCAGCTACTTCACAAATGAATCAACTCTTGGAGAATCGTTCATCTGGGATTTTGGCGACGAAACCAGCACTACATTGAAGGACCCGACGCATATCTTTTTCAACTTTTCAGCCGGTGATACCGCATATTATGTTACACTGACCTCGGTTTCAAGATATGGCTGTATCGATACTCACGCTGATACAATATATGTTTATCCGCAACCCAGGGCTGAATTCATACCACTTCCAACCCATCAGGTATACCCGTCTGCAACCGTCAGTCTCGGCAATGCCACTAACCCCGGGCCATGGTCATACCTGTGGGATCTGGATGATGGCACTACTTTGACCCAGGAAAATCCGCTGCCCCATACATATGCCTCATGGGGAGAATACAATATTAAGCTTTATGTTTCATCACCTCATTGTTATGATTCCGTATCTCATGTGATCCGTATTTTTGCAGGACCGCCTATCGCTTCGTTTGACACTCTGTATGCAGGTTGTGAACCGCTCACCATACAGTTCAGGAATACCTCACTGTACGGCGATACATATCTCTGGGAATTTGATGACGGTACAAGTTCCACCGCGTTTGAACCCTCACATACTTTTGACAGCGCCGGAATCTATAATGTCAAGCTGACAGCAACCGGGCAAGGTGGCCGCGATTATTTCTACAGGCAGGTCGAAGTCTATCCAAAACCGGTGGTTAATTTCAGTGTGGCGCCAGTTCTTGTTATGCTGCCCGACCAGGAGATCCAGTTATACAATCTTTCGGAGAACGGAATTACGTTCCTCTGGGATTTCGGCGACGGATCGACCTCTACAGACGATAATCCGAGGTACCTGTATTCGGAAGTGGGAGTCTATGACATTACTCTTGATGTCTGGACAGAGCATGGATGTACTGACAGGCTTGTCAAACCTGACGCAGTGACTGTTCTTGGAAATGGAATGATTGCCTTCCCTAATGCCTTTGAACCTGATCTGTCGGGACCGAACGGGGGATATTACAGCCTGAATATGCCTGAATTGAATACTATTTTCCACCCCGCCTGGGAAGGTGTGGAAACATATCATCTGGAGATTTTTGACCGCTGGGGAGTATTAATCTATACCAGCGATGATGTAATGAAAGGCTGGGATGGTTATTATCAGGGGAAAGTCTGTATGCAGGGTGTATATGTCTGGAGATGCACAGGTACATTCTCAAATGGCAGACCTTTTTCCCTTGTAGGAGATGTTACCCTCCTTCATCATCGCAGGTAATTAAATTGGCTGATTATTTGAAAAAAGTGATTTACCAGCTTATTGTGTCGTGGTAAAACTTATTTCGTCTCCGTAAACTGTAGTAGTGCCGCAGTTCATGTATGCCCTTACATAATACTTTGTTCCCGGTTCCAGGCTGTGCAGGAAGCTTGTATAGGTGCCCACACCGATAGCCATCCCGAACTCAGTTTTTGAATCAAGAGTTGTGACACCCGGATCTTTATCAAAACAATGACCATATAGCTTTACTCCCTCTCCGGTACTGATTATACGACCTGTAACTTCTGCAGTGGTTGTAAGGATATGTGATACTTCTCCTGTTTCAACCTTCATCACATTCTCTTCACATGATAACGGCAAAATCAGGAAACATGACAGGAGTAAATTTCTGAACAGCTTTTTGTTTTTCATTCTAGCAGAATCCATTCATTTTCTGATACTGACTTTCAATCCAGTCATATATATAACGGAAAAAATCCATATTTATTAAAACTGACCCTGACGGAACAGATTCTTAAAGCAGTAACAATATTTCTTTCACCGTGATCCCGGCAGCTATCGTGACCGTTTAACTAAGAGTGACTCCGTGGTTAATGATTTAAAACTGAAAAAAGTCCATCCGGTTATGGTTTCTCAGTTTTCAATTCAAAATAAAATTGATTTTGACCTGTAGGGAGTGTAACTTTACAGTTGTTTAATAAAAATTGAAAAATGAAATCAGGCTTTCTAACCCTTTTATTATTTCTGTTTCTTTTTAATCAAACTCTATCAGGACAGGAACAAGCTGATACGGCTAAAAGTACAAAGTTTAAGCATGCTCTGGGTTTTGGAGCGGGATTTACCACAGGTTATGGATTGTCATACCGGTTTATTCCAAAAAAATTCGGAGTGCAGGCGAATTTTGCTCCATATAAAGATAGTTACAATACGTCGTTAAGTATTGGTATAACATTTCTTTACAAATTGATTGAAACAAGGTTCACGAACTTTTTCTTATACCAGGGTAATCACTACTTCTACCATAAAGAGAAATATTATTATGATAATCCTGAATCTTATGAGGTAAATAAGTTCTTCAGTAATGGTCTTGGTGTCGGAATTGAGTTTATAATCCTGAAGCGGTTGAGTTTTAATTTGATGGGAGGATATTCGGTCCGCGACAATTTTAATAAAATCAATTTTACCGGAGAAACAGGTTTATACTTCAGGTTTTAATTTAGCCTTCTCTGCCGAAGCAAATCGGGTAAAGTGCATAAAGCTAAGAAAGTCAGATGATTATTCCTTTATTTTCTGAAAATTCGCCGGTAATTCTATAAACAAATTCTTTTTTTGTGAATCGAATTTTGAAAACCCCCGGTCGACCACATCAAAAACATAAGGCATTTCTGCCCGTTTCGGACCGGATATAGTTTCCCCGGTGATATCTTCAATCGCTTTCTTAAGAAGAGGTTCCGTAATTTCTCCGAGAGGAACGGCAGGCAGCAATTCATCAGCAACAAGAAAATCGGGACCGAATCCGCGGCTGAAATTTGTAATCCCCTGTGAATTGGCATAACGGATAACTACAGGTTGTAATCCCCAGTTTTTAAAATTGGTATAATCAGATTCATTTGCGTACCAGTCCTCAGGTTTTATGGTGATTGATGCGGTATATTTCCCGTACGTTGAATCCCCGATAAGAGTGACATTCATATATGGTTCCAGCCCGCAAATCGTCAGCTCCGATGCACTTGCAGTTCCATACCCGGTAAGGATATGCACTTTGCTGAGACCAAGTTTAACCGGGACATTCGAGTCGAACTTAATCCCGAGCTGGTCATCCATATCTTTTGAAATCCAGTAAGCCTGGTATTTATCATTCCACTGGTATGTTGCCAGTACGCTGTTGTTATTTACAATATTCAAAGGAGCAAGGGAACTGCAAAGATACTGTACGGATTTTGTCATGCCACCCGGGTTATACCGCAGATCCACCACAAGGTCGGTGATCTGGTTATCCCTGAAATGCTGAAGTGCCCGATATAAACTGGCAGTGTCATACCGGGATATATACTGGAGATATAAAAGGTAACCTATCCTGTGTTCATTTCTGTCGATGATCTTATACATCAGGACCGGGTCGAGATTCAGTTCCTCGGCCATTAAAAAAACCGTGTTTCCGGCAACTATTCCATCGTTGGTAAGGATTCCCTTTGTGACAGAAGCCGATGTACCGTAGAGAAGATCCCGGTAATTATCCGCAGTTATATTCTGTCCGTTAAGTTTTATGATAATATCACCCCTGGTAAAACCTTCCCTTGATGCCGGTGTATTCGGATAGACATATTGAACGATCCCGAAATAGTTGCCGGTAGGAGCACCTGTGCCATCCACGAACCGGCCGAATGCAAGGGAGTAGCCATATGTTTTTTCAACTCCCTGAAGAGAATTTTCCCATGAGATAATATCATCGGTAATGAAAGACCATTTATCCTCACTGTAAAGAAGCTTTCTGAAATAGGCTTTTGGATCGGTTTCATACCTGATATCAATGCCGGGCATCCTGTCATACCAGAGATAAACATCAGTCATTACCCCCTTGACAAAGGTGTTTATTTTCTGGATAAGAACGGGTGCCTGTTCTTTCTCCGGTTCCGGCTCGGGCTCCACCTTTTTTTCGCAACCCGCAAAGAGCAATGAGATTATAAGCAATATTAAAGCAAGCTTTTGACTAAACATTTTCATGTCATTCCTTAAATCCGTTTACATTTTAATTAAAAATTCCTTATACCTTTTTCAGGACTTTGTACAAGTCCTGAATTTCATTCACCAGATTACTTAACAAACGATGATTCTGATCGGCGAACCGTGCTGT
>JADDYF010000027.1 GCA_015712185.1 Bacteroidales bacterium | reverse complement strand
AAAAGGAATAGCTTCCAGCCGGCTTACCATAAAGGGATTCGGTGAGATAGCACCGAAATATGAAAATGAAACGGCGGAAGGCCGTGCACAGAACCGGAGAGTTGAGTTCCTTATCACGGCGAATGAAAAAATGATCGCTGAAGCTGAGAAAGAAGCAGCTAAAAAGTAATTGCATTTTTCAATTAAATAGAATAAAACCTTAAATGATAAAGAAAATGAAATCAAAAGTCTTCTTTTTGTCAACAATACTTCTTCTCCTCACAGTCGCTGCCTACCCTCAGATTAAGATTGGAGTATTGGGGGGAGTTAATTTCCAGAACATCAACGGGAAAGATTATCAGGGAGATAAGCTTGATCATGGTCTCACCCTGGGATTTCATGCCGGTGCAAATGTTAATATACCTATTGCACAGGACTTTTACCTTCAACCCGGACTTTTATTCACTATAAAGGGTTCTCAGAACTGGGGTAATGGAATGACGGGAACCGGAGACTATACCACCAAGACAAAAATATCGTATATTGAATTGCCGATAAACCTGTTATATCGAGCTCAGGTAGGTGAAGGTTATATACTCCTCGGCTTTGGCCCTTACCTTGCCTATGGTATAGGAGGCAATGAGACAACTGGTGACGACAAACGCCCGATAAAGTTTAAGTACCAGGTAAGGTCTTTGACTGAACTCCAGGATAATGCTTATTACAGAGCCTTTGATGCAGGGGCAAATATTTTCTTCGGTTATGAAATACCTGCAGGTATATTCTTACAGTTGAATACACAGCTCGGGCTTGTTGAATTCCAGCCAACATATGACTGGATGCCTGATACCGAAGCTTCCTATAAGAACACAGGATTCGGGCTTTCAGTCGGCTACAGGTTCTGACGTTGCATGTCGTTAAACACCTGCCGCGGGAAATAGTATGAAATTAAATACAGGCTTGTGGGTGCTTCTTGTCCCCATAGCCGTCTGTTGTTCAGAAATTAAACCGGTCACCGTCGAATCTCCTGACGGAAATTTAAGGTTTACGGTTTATTCTGAAACTGAAAACAGAAATACAGGGTTCATACTCGAAAGGGGAGAAACGAAGATCTTTCTCCCCTCATCATTATATTTAACTACCAGTCCTGCTTTAAACCGGGAGAAAATAACGATAGTAAAAATTGAAGAAAAATCGTTCAAGGGCAGCTGGATAAATAATTTCGGCGAACGTAAGGAGGTTCCTGATAATTATAACCAGGTTACAGTCAGAATGAGAAATAACGACTTCAGATTCAATCTGATCTGTCGTGCATACAATGAAGGAGTTGCTTTTGCATACGAATTTCCGGAACAGGACGGACTTGATTCACTGATTATTAAGGATGAAAGAACAGTGTTCCGTTTTCCTGCGGATCACACTGCATGGTCAGCGGCAAGAGCACAGGCCCAGTATACGCGGGTACCGCTTTCAGGTATTGAAAAAGGGTGCGAAAGGCCGCTGGTAATAGAGATCGACAGTACACTTACCATTGCCCTTGCCGAGGCTAAGCTCGCGGATTATGCCCGCATGAAGTTTGAACCTGACACATCACCTGGTATCGCAATAAGAACAAGGCTTGCCGGTGAGGTAAGGAAAGCTGTCCCGTTCCAGTCACCATGGAGGGTTATAATGATTGGCAGAAATCCGGGTGAGCTGCTCGAAAAGAATTATTTGCTGTTGAATCTGAATGATCCTTGCGAGATCCCTGACATTTCGTGGATCACACCCGGGAAAGTCCTGAGAGAGGTGTCGCTTTCCACAACAGGTGGCATGGCTGCTGTTGACTTTGCGGCGGCGCACAGGATGCAGTACGTCG
Organism: Bacteroidales bacterium; assembly: GCA_015712185.1. Lineage (GTDB taxonomy): Bacteria > Bacteroidota > Bacteroidia > Bacteroidales > VadinHA17 > LD21. Next base: position 1,121 of record JADDYF010000027.1, on the reverse strand, counting down.
AATATGACGCCGGCTGGTATGGTCCGGAAAACAGCAGCGAATCGGACCCGGTCAATCCTGTTCTTGATCCCGCCAGGTCAAAGGGCCCTCTCGACCTTCATGAGGTTATCAGATATGCAAAATCGAAAAACATAAAGATACTCTTATATGTGAACCGGAGGGCGCTTGAAAGGAAGCTGGATGAGATACTGCCGGTCTTCAGAGAATGGGGAGTCTCGGGAATAAAATTCGGATTTGTGCAGGTCGGATCGCAGGAGGTTACAAGGTGGATGCATGAGGCAATCAGGAAATCTGCCGGATACCATATGGTCGTGGATGTACACGATGAGTACAGACCGACCGGCTATTCAAGGACATATCCGAATTTCCTGACGCAGGAAGGCATTCGCGGTGACGAGGAGAGCCCCTCAAACAGGCATACCCTGATAACCATGTTTACCCGTATGCTGGCCGGTGCGGGTGACAATACAATCTGCTACTATGACAACAGGGTTGACGCAAAAATGGGTTCCCATGCATCACAGCTTGCAAAGGCAGTCTGCCTTTTCAGCCCATTGCAGTTCCTTTACTGGTACGACAGACCGGTTCCGACACCCGACAGTAAAGCTGAATTATGGGAAAGGCCTAATTACCTGGGAGATGAACCTGAACTCGAATTTTTCGATAGGGTACCTACAGTCTGGGATGAGACAAGAGTATTATACGGTAAAATCGGCGAATACGGGATTATCGCAAGAAAGAAGGGAGATGAATGGTTTATCGGGGGAATTAATGGTGATCAGGGGAGAGCCCTGAATATCAACTTCTCCTTTCTGGATCCCGGTAAGAGATACAGAGTTTCTATATATTCTGATGATCCGTCAGTCAGGACACGTACTCATGTAAGGATCGACCGGATTGAAATTGACAGGAATACGGTATATCCCGCTGAACTTGGTTCAAACAAGGGTATTGCGATGCATATTCTACCCGCACAATAATCCGGGAAATACGAAGCTGTCTCAAAAGTATCTACATCAGGTCCATTTTCCTTTGTGCTCTTCGTGCTTGCCTTTGTGAACCTTTGTGGTTCAATGATTTAAGCTTAAGCACAAAGGAAGAACAAACTTTATTTCACTGCT
>JADDYF010000256.1 GCA_015712185.1 Bacteroidales bacterium | reverse complement strand
AGTTAAGCCCCGGATACTCTCCGGTCCAGTGTTCATTTTCATATAACCCGGTAATTACAAATCCTCCCCAGCTGCTTGCAAGAACACCTTCAATGGCATTCGTCTTGTTAAGGAAATGTTTTACGGTCAGACCATAGGGATATCCTGCTCTCAGTCCGAGGCTTGTCCTGTAATCCTGGCCGAATGATGAGACGACCAGAAACATTGTCAAAGCAAGTATTAATATAGTTTTCTTCATTGCGGTATTTTTTTGTGATTTTACTGTCAATGTTTTTTTCATGTTATTTAAGCTTTGTCCCCTGTTCATATTGATTAAACAGGCTTCAATGGAGTTTGTTTTAAATAAACGAAACTCTAACGGGGGAATTGTCCACGGTAATCCGTTTTCAGTTTGTTTTAGGCCATTCCGAGAATTTTCTGGTTGATAATGAGCTGTCTTCACTGGCCCCTTCGGGAAGGAGCAGAACAGACAACGAAACGGTTGTATTTGCAGGTATGACTGTTTCGAATCCGACCATGGTAGTCCCCGGATTCCGGGCATCCCATGTATTTGGAGAATCAGTGCTCCAGGTCTTCAGCGTGACAGTTGCCGGCTCGGCAACTTTTATTGTCATCTTCTTCCCGTTCTTAACCAGTTCAGCAGTATTGTTCCCGGTCAGCGTTACCGTCGCAGAGGTTACGAGATTCCACCGTATTGTTGCTTCGGTCCCGGTCGTTTCAACCTCATCACGGACAATCACATACTGATTGCCTGCAATCGCGATTCCTCTTACTGATTTTTTTAACTGACCATTATATGCACCTGTCATATCGGTTATGGCATTAAGCATGTCAGGCTTGTCTGAAAAACCGGTAATGGCAGCATAGCTTTTCACAACCTGGTAATTATTGTTTACGGTAAGGGTGCTATGTGCAAGATTATTGTACCTGAAAACATCCCACCGTTCGGATGTCTGCGACATGTTCCAGAGGTCAACACCTGCTGTTTCAAGGGAGTTGTAGTCCTGCGATCCGAAATCCATAGCCCACCTCTGTCCGCCTGCATCCATGACAAATGATCCGATATCCATGTGGCCATGGTTCGCAGAGGGAGACCCGGCCTTCAGACCAATAAATATTGCATCATTGCTGGTCCAGGAGGTGCGCATCAGTGCTACAGGATTCTTTCCCTGTCCTACCCATATGTTCTTCCGGGGAGGTGTGATCCTGTCAATTGTCATTCCGGCGCTCCAGATGAGAACGGCAGGCAGCAGCCTGTCATTTGGTACAGATTTGTTAAGTAGAAGGTACTTTTCCGACCATAACACCGACGGATCGTCAAGCCTGCTGCCAAACCAGAACATAGCAGGATTCATCCCCGAACCTGATCCGCAATCTGAATAATTGAACGGAGTGCCAAAAGGACCGGTCATGTTCTCGAGGTAACCTGCCGTCTTAAGGAAATCAGCGCCGGATGACAGGTCATAGGTATCTCCAAATGCTTTTTCCATTGCACTCAGGAACATTACATGGAAACTCGTGCCATAGCCCCAGTACCCATAGCCTTCAGGATATGCCCCATCGGGTTTATACTCTCCTGCAGGAAGTACTATTGAGCTTAATGCACGTTCGATTATCTGATTTGCGAGTTCCTTTTCATCTTCATAAACCGCCAGTGCGCCAAAAGTCATTCCGGCATTGCAGACCTGGTTCCAATTATTTGAGTTTTTCAACCATCCGTTGTAAGATGACTGAAATGACGGCCTGAGACCTTTTTCGACAATGGCTTCCTTTATAACATTCCGGGTTTCAGGCGACAGACCCTTGTGAAGCCAGTCATACCCTATTGCCATTCCCATTGTCATTTCTGCAACATCAAGGAAATGCGAAGGATTCCAGTCACTGAATGATGAGATTGCAAGCATCTCTTTCTCTGCTCTCTGAAGATAATCTTCATTCGAGGTCATACGCCAGGCGTAGGAGAGGAAGAAGATCCTTCTCAGGGCTTCCCTCGACTTGTCAAGAAGCCTCCTGCCGATAAGCACTCTTTCAACAGGCGGTCTGGACAACATCTTGTTGCATTCGTTGATAATGAATATATCGGTGGTGCTCCATATATTATCTGCAGCAATTGTCTCGCGGATAATTGACTCTTCATTTTCAAGAAGGAGAATCCTTGGGTGACCGGGAGGCATCCTGTCCCTGTCGTTAAGGTCAGATCCTGAGCAGGACTGCAGACCGGCAGATAAAAGCAGGATGCCGGTCATTGCGGATGCAAGCTTGTTCTTCATCATATATATTATTACAGGGTGTAAAGTAATACAAAAATCAGGATATCAGTTATGGAAGTGTGAAAGTCTTATATTTGTAAATAGTTAATCCATCCTTACTGATCACATGAGGAATCATCCACAGTGGCACGAGTATAAGAGCGGTCATTATATTGAGCTTCTTCAGAGCGGTGAACCCTTTTTTGCATCAGTTGAAAAGACCATTGATGAGGCAAAACATTATATCCATTTCCAGACTTATATAATTGATGAGGATGAAACCGGGATCCGGATATTCAATGCACTCATCAGAGCGGCAAGGAGAGGTGTAAGGATTTACCTCCTGCTCGATGCCTATGGCACCAAATACCTTTCCAAACAGCTGATAGACAATATTGAAGATTCGGGTATCCTGCTGCGGTTCTTCTCACCGACATTCATAACAAAGGGTTTTCAGCTAAGTCTCAGGCTCCATCATAAAGCCGTGCTGGCTGACGGGGAGGTGGTAATAATCGGCGGTATGAATTTCGCCAACCGTTATCACGGACATGGTGGTAAAAAGGAATGGCTGGATTTTGCCGTACTCTTCAGGGGACCGGAGTGTGCTCATATTCTCGGCATCCTCAGAAAATTCTGGAACAAAACCTTCATTTCCAAAACAGAACGTTCTCACGAATCAATCGTGGGTCCTGCCTGGTATCCTGAAAATGTAAAGCTTAAGGTGGTGCAGAATAACTGGTACAGGAACAGGATTGAGATACTTAAAAGCTACCGCTCCGCGTTCAGGCATGCACAGGACAGAATGGTCATCTTTGCCAGCTATTTTCTTCCCGGACGCAATGAACGCAAACTGCTGAGGAATGCCAGCAACAGAGGAGTTGACATAACTATTGT
>JADDYF010000253.1 GCA_015712185.1 Bacteroidales bacterium | reverse complement strand
CTGACAGCATGGAACTGGAAGGAGCAAACTGGTCATCAGATATGATGGATGAATTTAAGAAACGCCGGGGTTATGATCTGTTACCGTATCTTCCCTTCGTGCTCTTCAGAACAGGTGCTATGGGAAACATCACCGATTTTAAATATGGTGTTCAGACATCGACCCGATTTGAAGAGATGATAAGGAGGATGAGATATGACTTTGAGCTTACCAAAGCCGAGATCCTTGAGGAACGATTCATAAGGACATACACCGAATGGTGCAGAAGTCTTAAAGTAAAATCACGGGCTCAGGCTTACGGACGCAGCTTCTTCCCCCTTGAAAGCAGCTTCGAATACGATATCCCGGAATGTGAATCGTGGACCATGAACTGGCTGAAACATAAGATAGGAGAGGAAATGCCTGAAGATGATTACCGGAGGGGACGGGCTTATACCATGATCAATAAATATGTATCGTCCGCAGCAAACCTGACAGGTAAACGGCTTGTAAGTTGTGAAGAGATGACAGATACCTATACCGTATTCAACACAACGCTTGAAAATCTGAAAATAGGAGGAGATCAGAGTGCAATAACGGGAGTCACGCATTCAATATTTCATGGATTTAATTATTCACCTCCCGACGCGCCATATCCCGGGTGGATAAGATACGGGGGTTATTACAATGAAAACAATACATGGTGGCCTTACTTCCACCTTTACAATGAATACAAAAGCAGGCTTTCATCACTCTTTCAAAATGCAATAATGTTTACCGATATTGCCATTCTCCCGCCTGTTGAAGATATGTGGAGTATAATTGGCGCCCAGATGGAACCGTTTCCTTCAATTACTCATGTTGAATATATGACACTGGTATGGGAAGCAATAAACAAGAACGGCAATGGCTGCGATTATGTGTCCCAGAGAGTTATCCGCGACTCCTCAATAAAGGGTGGATTTATGATTTATGGGAGCAGAAAATATCATACACTTTTTATTATACAGGTAGACAGCCTTGAAAGGGACACTGCCGCAAAACTTCTTGATTTTATTATCAGCGGGGGCAGGATTTTCTGTATAGAATCTGTTCCTGGAAAATCGCTTGGATGGAAGGATCATGAGGAAAATGATAAAACTGTTGCAGATTATATTGAAAAAATGAAAGCATTTTCCGGGAGGTTTATTTTCCTGAAAAAACCCGTGAAAAACTATATCGGTTGGTACAGGGACATTCAGATACAATATGATATTGTGCCTTATGTAACCATAGAACAACCCGATCCTTATATAATGCAGATGCGGTACCGGGCAGACGACGGGACAGAAATTCTCTACATCATCAATTCGCACTTACATAATTCTCATGAGACTAGAATTACATTCTCGAGGGAGTTGACCACCGGAAAACATGGATGGATCTGGTATCCCGAGGATGGGAGCAGATTCAGGATTACCCTTACCAGGGATAACAGCCTGAACCTGGAAATGGGACCGGCAGAATCAATGTTATTCATTTTCTCAAAGGAGAAGAACGGAGCTGCATGGGCTCCTTTACCGTCAGGAAGCCCATCCGAAAGAAAGATAGGTACTGGATGGGAAGCTGAGTTCCGTCATTGCCGCGACGGATCGGTAAAAATTGTGGAGATGAATATCCTGCAGGATCTTAAAGAGATGCCCGATTTTGTGAATTTTGCAGGAACAGTGATCTACCGTAATAAAGTTGATATAAAAGATCCCCGGAATAGTATAATCAACCTTGGCAAAGTATACGGCTTATCAGAGCTTACCGTAAATAGTAAGAGCTGCGGAGTGAAATGGTACGGCAGAAGGATTTATTCCATTGGTGAGTATCTTTCTGAAGGCACCAACAGCATCGAGATTAAGGTTGTGACAACTATGGGTAACTATATGAAATCACTAACCGGCAGTCCGGTTGCACAGTACTGGACAAATGAAAAGAATAAGATTCAACCACTTCAATCCATGGGCTTAATCGGCCCTGTAACCTTATACTCAACTCTATGAAGACAATAAGAACCATTTTGTCCATAACCCTTCTGCTGGTTGCGCTGAACATAACCGCAACCGATTATAATGCATCGATGTTCGGTATAAAATCAAACGGTACGACCCTGAATACAAGATCTATTCAGAAAGCTATTGATTTTATAAGCGAAAAAGGCGGAGGCAGGCTTGTTTTTTATGTTGGACGTTATCTTACAGGCACAATCCATCTTAAAACTAACGTCACAATTCAGCTGGAGGAGGGAGCCATTTTGGTCGGCTCTGTGAATCCTCTTGATTATGAATTCATGACAGGGTGGACCGCACTGATTTTTGCTCACGACCAGGTGAATATAGGGATAACAGGGAAAGGCGTGATTGACGGCCAGGGATTTACGGTGGCAAATAACCTTGTCGACCTTATCCACAAAGGTGTGATAAGTGATCCTCTCAGGTACGACCGTCCCCGCGAAACTATTCGCCCCCAGAATATTTATTTCCGGGGATGCAGGAATGTCACCATAGCAGGAATAACGCTTAAAGATCCCGGCAGCTGGAACCAGCAGTACGACCAGTGTAAGAACGTAAAGGTTGACGGCATCACTGTTGACAGCAAGTCATACTGGAATAATGATGGTATTGATATTGTTGACTGCGACAGCGTAAGTGTCACCAATTCATATTTTGATGCTGCTGACGACGGTATATGCCTGAAATCGGATTCTCCCGATTTTATTTGCCAGAATATTTATGTTCATAATAACACCGTAAGGACAAGTGCCAATGGTATAAAGTTTGGGACTGCTTCTTATGGCGGATTCCGGAATATTAAAATCATCAATAACCTTGTGTTTGATACCTACCGATCGGCAATAACTTTTGCTGCGGTGGATGGTGGTTTTGTGGAAAATGTGGTTGTGGACAGCCTGAGGTCAATCAACACGGGGAATGTTATATTTCTGAGGATAGGAGAGCGAAGAGCCGGCAAAAAAGGAAGAATGAATAATATCAGCATATCAAATGTTTATGCAGAAGTCCCTCAGGCAAAACCGGACGCCGGTTACAACTACGAGGGTCCTGTTGAAGATATGCCGAGGAATATCTCCCCATCATCCATTGCCGGAATGCCGGATGCACCAATTGAGAATGTAACACTGAAGAATATCGAAATACACCATCCCGGAGGGGGAAATCCATCTTTTGCAAGGGTAAACCTGGATGAGCTTGACAAGGTTCCCGAAATGGCAGCCAGCTATCCCGAATTCTCCATGTTCAGGGAGCTTCCCGCCTGGGGATTTTATGTCCGGCACACAAAAGATCTGAGCTTTGAAAATATAACACTTGTTTGTAACAGGAAAGATTACAGAACTGCCATCGTTCTCGACGATGTTCACGGTGTATTAATAAAATCACTCAACGTAAAGGAACCCGGTTCAAAAAAATTACCTGTGTATTCTTCTAAATCGACTGAGGTGGTTATTGATAATTAATGACTGTCTGCCGTTTCTGCAGTTTTCATTAAACAAACAAAATGGGCTTTAATTGTGAATTTTCATCATTTAAAATAATCAATTAGTCAAAAGTCACATTTCTAATTATTTACAGCTGAGAAAGATTTAGTTAGTTATTTAGTGCTTTAATTATCAGCTATATACACGCATATTATCCTGGCTGATCATCGGTAAACCGGCTATAGGCCATCAATTCAGGCTTTATTTTGACAGACAGTCCATATTCTTTTACAAACTATTTATTACTGTAAATCTATATCCCGATTGCTTGGATATTAGATCTGAAGAAAGTCTCATTTAACCAGTATATGGGCTTTTAACGCTTGTCGTGGTTGATTAATTGCACTAATTTCACGTAGTTTTCAGATACTGGATTATGGAAAATACTTCGGTAAATAAAGGTATTGGTGCATTAAAGACACGGACTGATGCTGTTGAGCCTGAAATAATTGACCTTTCAAAAAGGGCAATCAGGTCGGATTCTGCCGTTGCGGATTTGATCTCTGAGGGTGGTGAGGACTTCTGGCATTACCTTCAGTTTCTGAATCTCGGCAAGGCAACCAATTTGATTGTACTATCTCCTAGGCACCATTACTATTTCGAACACCACGATCTGGCAGATGTAAAGGTACTCGTGAATATTGTAAGGCTCAATCAGATAAAAAACCTTGACAACTTTCTGGCGACAGTGCATAATGTTCTGCCCCCCAGGGCATATTTTATCGGATGTTTTACCGATAGCAGGATGAAAAACAGCAATCATGCTGTGTTCAGGCAGCCTTTAAGGATATTCAATACAGTCATCAATTTCCTGAATTCAAAAACCGAACGGATAATGAGTAAAAAAGATGTAAATAAGCTCTTTTCATCATTTGGCTACAGGATGGATGATATGACTGAAATAAATGGTCTGATGTATTTCAATGCTCAGGTCAGAAAGGAAGTGAAAGCAGACCATTGATGGATATTCTGCTCCCCTGAGATTTTTTTATTACGCCATTATAAGGACAAGGAGATATTAGATCTCCTTTAAACCTTTGCACCGCATAATTAAATCCTGTTATCGCGGTTCTTCAGGTCTCTTTTTGCTTTTGGAACTGTTTGGGGAAGTTAAGTAGTATTGTATTATCTTTGTCTTTATTGTGAAAATGAAAATTTTTATTTCTGAGGGAATAAAATTGATTTAAAATGGTCTATAAGGTGTAGAATGATTATTAAATAGCTTCAATTATATGAAAAGGACATTTATTATTGCCGGTGCTGTTATAGTAATTGCGTTTACAGCCTTGTTTATCTTTAATAAGCTGACCTCGAAGCGCGATGAGGTTAGTGTGTTCACAGAGGTAAAAAAAGGTTTGTTTGAAATAACCGTAACTAATGCCGGAGAACTATATGCCGAAAAATCAGTTGAGATAAAAGGACCTGAGATCGGCTCAGGTGACGATCATGGTCCGGGCCAGGGTGGCGGACGGCAGGGACCTCAGCAGAGAGGCGGAGATCATATGCGTGTAGCTGATTTCAAGATACAGGATCTTGTTCCTGAGGGTACCCTTGTTAAGGAAGGTGATTATATTGCGCAGCTCGACCGGACAAGCTATGACAACACACTGAAGGATGCACTGGAGAACCTTAAGACCCTGCAGGCAAACCTTGAGATGAAAATCCTTGACACTGCTGTTACACTTACAAATCTGAGGGACGATATAAAGAACCAGACCTATGTGGTTGAAGAAGCCAAAATAACTCTTCAACAGTCGATTTATGAACCACCGGCAACACAGCGCCAGGCTGAGATTAGCCTTAATAAAGCTGAAAGATCTCTTGAACAGTTAAAAAAGAGCTATACACTAAGACGTGCTCAGGCACTTAGGGATATAGCGCGTCAGAAACAACTCCTTGAAGATGGTACTGCCCTGGTTAACAGCCTCCAGGACTTTTTATCAAAGTTCAGAATAACTGCGCCATCACCGGGTATAGTCATCTATAAGCAGGAATGGAACGGTTCAAAAAGAAAGACCGGTTCAACAGTAAATGCATTTGATCGTATTATTGCCACACTACCCGACCTCTCTTCGATGATCTCCAAAACTTATGTAAGTGAAATAGAGGTCAGCAAGGTCCAGCCCGGACTGAAAGTGAACATAAACATAGATGCTTTACCGGGAAAAACATTTACAGGCACCGTAACCAGTGTGGCAAATATTGGAGAGCAGTTGCCGAATTCAGATGCCAAAATGTTTGAAGTACTTATACAAGTTGACGGATCTGATACCGATCTGAGACCAGCAATGACAACATGGAACAAGATCATTATTAAATCTTTCAACGATGTTAACTATATTCCGCTGGAGTGTGTCCAGGCAGGGGCTGACAGCATACCATTTGTTTATAAAAGGAACAAGACCAAGCAGATCGTTGTTCTTGGCGACTTCAACGATAAGAATGTGATAGTCAGGCAGGGACTTGAAGCTGGCACATCCATATATGTAGTACCCCCCGCTGAAACATCAAGATTCAGGGTGGTCGGCGAAGACCTGATTGCAAGCATAAAGGATACTGAATAAGTACCCGGAATAGTTCTTAAGATCCCGGATTGTACGGCGATTCGAAAATATCTTGCATGAAAGTCTCAAGATTAGTTTTCTCTCTGATCATTATCACATCAGGATGCATTTCACAAAGTAGCTTTGATGTTGTGATACGTCATGGCCGGATCTGTGACGGAACAGGATCACCATCCTATACTGCCGATGTCGGTATAAATTCTGATACTATTGCATTCATAGGGGATCTGGGGAAAGCCAGGGGAATGAATGAGATCGATGCAACAAACCTTGTTGTTGCCCCGGGTTTCATTAACATGCTCAGCTGGGCAAATGAATCACTTATTGAGGATGGCCGTTCTCAGAGCGATCTGAGGCAGGGTGTGACACTTGAAGTACTGGGTGAAGGTGAA
>JADDYF010000240.1 GCA_015712185.1 Bacteroidales bacterium | reverse complement strand
AGTTAAGGTCATTATAAGGGAGATCGATCCTTTTATATGTTAAATGCCTGTTAGAGTGCTGAGTCAGAACAGATCCTATTATTCCAACATATGTTGCTTTCGGAGAACCTGTTTTTTTGAGAACAAGGGTTCCGACACCGTTCACAGTATTAACAGTGGTGCACCGTGTAGTGTCAAAACGTCCGTTGGTAAATTCACCCCGGTAGAACCTGGCCCCTTGGCCTTTATTTGAAAATTCAAGACTTATTATATATCTACCGTTGGTTTTATAATTATCACGTATACTGGCAACTATTTCAGGATAGTCAGTAACCAGTCTACCCGTATTGGTATATTCTTCGAAAAACTGGGTTCTCAATCCTTTTTCATATCCGATCTTTGCCCTGATCTGACCGGTTCTGTAATACTGTATCGCAATACCGTCTATAGTGTCGTTTTTATAAGGAGTTGATCTGAATAGCTGTCCACCATCCTGCTGATACCATCTCCCTGAGTCCTGTCTTAATCCGTTCTCATACCAGAAAGTCTGGTAAAGCTGACCTCCCGCATAATAGGTTTTGGTCAAACCCTGCCTTACACCGTTTTTGAAAGTGACTTCTTTCAGAAGACGCCCGCTGTTCATATATTGTTTGATTCCGGTAAAGCCTGTATCAGGCACCGAAACTGAATCGGTTTCAGCAGCGGAATCCTTTTTCCCGGATCCCTTACCCATGCATCCTCCAAGCAGGATTAAGAACAAAACAAAGAGAAATAAACCTGATATTGATTTCATATTTATCAGTTGTTAGTAGGTTGGAAACTTAGTTGTTTCTTAATATATATCTCGAGTAATTTTGATTCAGGAACAGGATCAAGTACAACTTCCTTTATCATTGCCGGGAGCAGAACAGTTTCCCCTTTTAAAACAGGTTCCGAATTACCATCCCAGCGGATAATGAATTCTCCTTCGACACAAATATACAGGACAAAGGAATCTATCATGTTATAATCTTTTTCGATCCTTTCATCGAAGCTCAGGATGTTAGTGTTAAAGAATTCACAGTTAACCAGGTTGACCGTCTTATTGGGGATGAGCTCCTTTTTTATTTTGCTTTTTCCCGTCGCTGCAAAGTCAATAGCGTCGAGGGCCAGATCAGTATGTAATTCCCTTGATTCTCCCGAAGGATTTTTCCTGTTCCAGTCATAAATCCTGTAAGTTATGTCGGATGTCTGCTGTATCTCAGCAAGCACGACTCCCGCACCGATTGCATGAATTCGGCCTGCCGGCGTGAAAAAAGCATCGCCCGTTTCAGGATATTCGATGTTCAGAAGATCAGCTGGATTCCCGTCATTCAATGATTCAAGAAATTTTCCCCGTGTGACACTGTTTTTAAAACCGGTGAATATTCTAGCATCCGTTTCACTTTCAAGAATATACCACATTTCAGTTTTCCCGTATGCCTGATGCCGCTCTCTGGCCATCTCATTACCCGGATGCACCTGGATCGAAAGATCCTCTCTTGCCTCAATCAATTTAATGAGTAACGGGAATTCATTGCCAAACTTCTCATAGATACTGTCGCCGGTAATATCTCCCATATATACCTCGATGAGCTCCTCTATATTATTCCCCGCCAGAAATCCGTTGCTTACCACCGAAAGGTTGTCTGAAATCCCCGAAATTTCCCAGCTTTCGCCATATCTGACAGAAGGATCTGCTTTCTTGTGATACCTGGTTACAAGTGCGCTGCCGCCCCAGATTGTCTCCTTCATGATTGGCTCAAACTTTAACGGGTATAGTTCTGACATCACCTCAATCTTTCTTTCACTATAAGCACTTAATTATCCAAATTGCTATTTTTGACTTTTATTAATAATGCAAAATTAACAATAAATGCTGATTGTTGGTATTGCCGGAGGAACGGGTTCCGGAAAAACTACGGTCGTAAAAAAGGTTATAGAGCAATTCCCGGGTGATGAGATTATTGTGATACCCCAGGATGCTTATTATAAGGATAATCGTCATATATCCCTGGCAGAGAGGCAAAAAATCAACTTTGATCATCCCGATTCGATTGAGTTCTCATTACTTATTGACCACCTTAAACATCTTAAAAAAGGGAAATCGGTCGAGATGCCGGTTTATTCATATCTCACGTGTTTAAGGGCAAAAGAAACTATAACGCTGAGACCGGCAAGAGTCGCTCTGGTCGAAGGAATACTGATACTGACCGACATGGGATTACGAAAGATGCTTGACATAAAGGTATTTGTTGATGCTGATGCCGATGACCGGCTTGGACGTGTCATCCGGCGAGATATTGTTGAACGGGGCAGGTCAGTGTTACAGGTCCTCGACAGATATCACGATACTGTCAAACCTTCACATCTTCAGTTTATTGAACCATCAAAAAGGTATGCTGATATCATTATCCCCGGTGGCGGGGAAAACCAGGTTGGGATAGAAATGCTTATCTCAATTATCGAAAAACATCTGTTAAAGCAAAAACCATAGAACATGCTGGAAAACATCAAGGTTGATGATGTATTATTTCTGGATATTGAAACTGTCCCTGCAGGATCATCATTCAGTTCTCTTGATCCCGTTATGCAGAATCTCTGGGATAAGAAATCGAAGACATTCCGTGATCCCGACCATACAGCTGAAGATTCCTTTGAAAGGGCCGGGATATTTGCTGAATTCGGGAAAGTGATCTGTATTTCGGTCGGATATATAAAAGAGAAGAATCCTTTTGCGTTCAGGGTAAAATCTTTCTTCGGTGATGATGAGAAAGCCCTCCTTTCTGAATTCTCGGCAATGCTGTCAAAATTTTCAAATTCCAGGAAGGATGCTGTCCTCTGCGCCCATAACGGAAAAGAATTTGACTATCCCTTTATCGCCCGGAGAATGATCGTAAACAGGCTGATACTTCCGGCTCTGCTGGATAATGCGGGAAAGAAACCGTGGGAGGTAAAGCTGCTTGATACCATGGACCTCTGGAAGTTTGGAGACCATAAGAACTATACTTCACTCGAGCTGTTAACATCAGTACTCGGAATAAAATCCCCGAAAGGTGAAATTGACGGCAGCATGGTTGCAAAAATATTTTATAAGGAGAAAGATCTTCCAAAAATTGTCCGCTATTGTGAAAGGGATGTTGTTGCGATAGCGCAGGTGATTCTCAGGTTTATGAATTTACCGGGAATTGCCGAGGACAGGATAGAATCCGTAACTGTCTTATAGGTCCAGCAGGTCCAGAAGTGCCTCCGCTACTGCTTCAGGGTTCTCAGCATGTAACCAGTGTCCGGCATTCCTGATAATACGAATCTCTGCTGCCGGGAAATATCTAGTAATTACGCTGTAATCTTTCTCTGAAATATAGTCTGAAAGCTCTCCTTTCAGGAAAATTACCGGAAATCCTGTAACAGGGTGTACAAAGGGTATTTCCTCCACGATATTATCCAGATTGTTCAGAAGAATGTCTGCGTTTATCTTCCAGAAGAATTTCTTGTTCTCGTCTCTTTGCAGGTTTTTCAGGATAAGACTCCGGACTTTTCCTTCAGGGATTTTGTCAGCCAGCATATTGTCAGCATCGGTTCGTGATGTAACCTCTGTTATGTCTGTTTCTTTAATTGATTTTAGTATATTATAATGTTCCTTATAGGCCTTTAGCCTGTCTTTCTCACCGCTTACAGGTGAGATGTCAGCTATCATCAGTCCCTGTAACATTTCAGGCCAGCTCATTGCGAATTTCATTGCTGTTTTACCACCCATGCTATGACCTGCCAGGAATAGCTTCTTCATATCCAGACCTTCAGCAAATTCATAAATATCATTGCTCATTGAATCATAGTCATGTATTTCGTTATGGGGGGAGAGTCCATGGTTCCTCTGATCCGGCAGGAATACGGTAAAGACTGAACTGACTTTCTTTGCTATTGTAAGCCAGTTTTCCGACGATCCCAGCAAGCCATGCAGAATGATGAGAGGTGGTCCTTTCCCGAATCTTCTGAAGTTCAATTGCATCTGATTAATCAACCGGAAAGCTGGCGCTTGTACATTTGTATAGTATTCTCAAGACCCAGGTACAAAGCATCTGAAATGAGGGCATGTCCGATAGACACTTCCATAAGCCATGGGATATTAGTATGCAGATAATTAAGATTGTCGAGGTTCAGATCATGACCGGCGTTCACACCAAGTCCGGCATCCCTGGCAAATTCGGCTGCCCTGACGAACGGACCAACAGCTTCTGCGGCATTTTTCATAAATAATGATGCATACGGTTCGGTATATAGCTCTACTCTGTCAGTTCCTGTAAGTACCGCATTTTCGATATTGACAGATTCAGTATCAACAAACAGGGAGGTCCTGATCCCGGCCTTTCTGAAGGTTGATACAACATCGGTCAGAAAAGCTCTGTGCCGGAGCGTGTCCCAGCCGGCATTTGATGTAATAGCGTCATGCCTGTCGGGGACCAGTGTAACCTGGTCGGGCTTAACTGAAAGAACAAGATCGATAAAGCTGTCTGAAGGATTACCTTCTATATTGAATTCGGTTTTGATGATAGGCCTCATTTCAAGGACATCCCTGTACCTTATGTGTCTTTCATCAGGGCGGGGATGAACTGTAATGCCATCCGCACCGAAGAGCTGGCAGTTGACAGCTGCATTGAGTACATTCGGTATGTTACCGCCTCTGGCATTTCTCAGGGTGGCGATCTTATTTATATTGATGCTTAACTTTGTCATATAATATTCTCCGTGCTGGTCCGTATAGTTATTATGATGTAAAATTAACATAACTGGCTTTTTTTTTATTATTTTAGTTGAAAATTAAGAGGAGAGTATCAATATGGTAGCCAAGGATCTGATATCAGAGATAATACCTTCGCTGAAAACATCTGACACAGGACAAACTGCACTCAACTGGATGGAGATATTCAGGATCTCTCATTTACCAATTGTTAACAATCAGGATTTCCTCGGACTCATCTCCGATGCTGATATTTATGATATGAATCAGCCTGACGAGCCAATTGGCAATCATGAGCTTACCTTATTAAAACCATATGTAACAACTGATCAGCACCTTTTTGAAGTAATAGGTCTTGCATCCAGGTTAAAGCTGTCGGTAGTCCCTGTTCTTGATTCAAAGAATCACTATAAAGGATTAATTACGACCAGTGACCTTATACGGCATATTGCAGGGATCTCATCAATGGACCAGCCCGGGGGTATAATTGTTCTCGAAATGGTCGAAAGGGATTATTCACTTTCACAAATTGCACAGATTGTTGAAAGCAATAACATAAGGGTCCTCAGTATGTATATTACCTCCCCTTCAGATTCCACACGGCTGGAAGTAACACTCAAGGTTAACACCACTGATCTGCTTGCTGTGATCCGGACATTTGAACGGTACAACTATGAAGTAAAAACCTGGGTAACCACAAACGATTCCATCGATCAGTTTTATTCCGAAAGGTTCGATCTCCTGATGAAATATCTTAACATTTAAGAAGCTATGCTGGAAAGAGTTGCGATCTTCAGCAAGGAAAACA
>JADDYF010000231.1 GCA_015712185.1 Bacteroidales bacterium | reverse complement strand
GTTGACCATTTGGATATGCAAAATAATCAACAGAACGTCCCAGCATTAATTTTAGTTTATTAATCGAGTCTGAAATCTCATTATCAACCACATAATCCGATTCGTTTCTAAGAATAGGATGCGTTAAAGTGTGAGCACCGATAGTGACTAAACCTGATTTTTCAATCTCAATCAATTGATCAACTGAAATATTTTGGGGAGTAATCACAGGGGTATTGTTTTTGACATAATATTCCGAAAGTATTTTATAGATACGATCTATTGTCATACACTTAATTACATAATGGTATGGGATATTAATAAGTTTTGAAACAGGTATTTTTACTTCATCAGAAATTATTTGAATCATCTTCTCTTGATCCAGCCCCTTGTCCAATTGAAACCAGAAATTACTTCTCTCTTCAATTATTTTGGGTGACACAAATAATGTTGCAGGAACATTATATTTCTTTAATATGGGGAAAATAATATCGTAAAAGCTTCTGTGAGCATCATCTATTGTTATGTGAACGATATTTTTAAATCGCTTTTTACCATTCATTAATAAATACAATTCATCAGTAGTGATAATTTTATAGTTTGCAATTAAAAACTCTATCGTCCTCTCAAACCATAATTGGTCCTGTATTGCATGAAAGGTTAAAACAACATTATTATTCACTACTGCAGTTCTGTTAGAAGTGGTTCCAAATATTCAAAATCACTGTCAATCAACTCCCAAAACCACTTGTAATTTGCAATCCGTGACTTCAGTC
Organism: Bacteroidales bacterium; assembly: GCA_015712185.1. Taxonomy (GTDB): domain Bacteria; phylum Bacteroidota; class Bacteroidia; order Bacteroidales; family VadinHA17; genus LD21. Next base: position 19,305 of record JADDYF010000231.1, on the reverse strand, counting down.
TATCATCTTGTATTAAATAAACGAAATTGTACTCTTTCTTCCGGCTTTTTAACTTCTCATTCAATAGTTTGCTTAGATAATCAATAGACGAGCAAATACGAACATAAGAATAGTTATTATTTGATGCAAAAAAACATATACTTGCAACCAGGTCAAAAACCTGTTGCAGGTCTGAGAAGCTTGAAACTGACAATATGTCAATATACTTTCCTCTATTATTATTCATCAGCAAGATAGCACTTATAGTTTCCGTTTTGAATAAGAAGTACTTATTAATGTTTGGCGAAGCAAGGATCCTCCATTTCATGTATTCTAAATTTCTTTGAGGAAAAATAATTCCTTCTTTAATACAATTTGCGTTATCGACTGCTCTACTTGTAACAAACTCGTCAATGATCGTATTTGTAATCCCTTGGATTATATATTCATATTTATTAAGTCTTTTATATCTCGCTTTAAAATAAGGCTTTACTAAAACGTTAATCAAAGTAATTATGAGAACTGGTATTTTTGCATAAAATCTGGGGTGATCAAGAGGTTTTATTGGCATGAAATGAGTATAAATTTTACCACCATCTACCCAGCCTATTTTTTTAAAAAGCGGATAAGAATTTACATTTGGAAAAGCCAGTTGAATTTTAGTATAATTAATTAATCTTCTAGACAGAATTTGTCCCAAACCATGGTTTCTGTACCTTTGATCTACACGAAAATCAATTGGCCAACCCGCTAAAACGTATTCTTTATCAATTAATAGTTCAACAGGTCGTAATCCTATATGCCCTATTAAATCTCCTTTATATCTTAAAACAAATGGAATATCATTATTAAAGAACTCAGTGTGATTTAACCACCGCCAAATTTTAGGTAATGAGTTCTTCCTGTGAGGAAACGTTTTCCGGTAAAAATCTACCAGATCTTTTTCATCAATTTCCGACGCAGATAAAAGGTGAACCTCAGATTTATCAAAATCCGTCATAAAAAGAAGATGTGAGTCTGTTTATCTTGTGAGAATTCCATTTTCCAATAGCCTTTCAACCACTGGAATAAGTTCCGGAACAGGGATATTGCTTTTTTCCGAGATTGATATCAGGTCGTTTGTTCCATCAGCTAAATTCAAAATCCACAATGTCGTCACGATTGTCTTTGTTTTATTTTTCTGGTCTCCAATAGCTGGATATAGTCCTCGTTTACCGAGCTGTGGTTCACAGAAAGGTTTTGTATTTATATAAACAAAATTATTTTCCAGCAAATTAATAATCTCAAGATATTTAAGCACAGATTTTTCCAATGCATCGAATGATATGAAGTTTTTATCATCAGCTGACGTATGATACTCAGGATATTTACCATATCTTGTCCTCATCAGTGAACCGACAGGCAGGTTAAAACCAGGCGAACAGTATTGACGTTCATCGCTCCCGGTTGGAAAGAAATTTTCAATATTAAATTTAGTTCCAGATTGTCGTAATATAAGCTCTGCAGCCCTGTCCGCGAGTGAATTTCCTCTCCGGCTCCTCTTGTAGGAAAAGTCTCCCTGATCTCCGACACAAGTTACAACATAACCTGCATCCAAGGTCTGTTTCAGATGTTCCCCAAACCTCGACAGATAATAAATACTACCAATAGTTTCCGGCAGGTAGACAAATCTGTAGGTGTAAAATCTGTTCCTGATGTTTTTCAGTTCCCTGAAAATAAACGCTGATACTAAAAGCCCAGATAATTCATTGTTCGCCATTGATGGATGGCAAATATAAGTGGAGAAAAGTACCTCATTATCCGAACACCCTTTTAATATAGCCTCTCCTATTGTCATGGAACCTTTATGATTTAAGGTTGAATCAATTAAGATATCGTACTCTTCGTTTTCTTTCAATGTCAAAAATTGATTATGAGACATGCAGAAACCCCAATTCTCATCATAATAGGAAGTAAGATAGGGGATAATGTCAGGCTGCAGCGGTAAAGTATAAATATGCGAGCGCAATTCAGAAAGAAACATTTTTCCCTTAACGTGGATAGAATAACCAAGAAGATGTAAATTGTTGTTAGAGAAATCAATTATTACATTGCCATTACTATCTTTTATCCAGGCTTCTTTCACATTCCATTCGGGAGGAACCACCCAGTCAAAACAATTAGTACCCGATGGGACTTCAGTTATATTTAAATCAACAATCTCTGATAAAATTCTTAATGTTTCCCGGTTACCATTTCCAGTAAGACTTCTATTTAATGGCCAAAGCCTGTCAAAATACTTTTCAAGTTGCTCTTTCATAAATCTTGAAAAGATTCAAAATCAGTTATTAAAAAAGGTCTTCCAAGACTATTTACCAATGGTTCAACCCATAACCGACTTTCTTGATCTAATAGATAAAAAGGATCCTCGTTCATTCTGTCAGCCCAATAATCAATTAGTTCTTTAATCTTGCATATTAATATTCTGGTTGATTCTTCATTATAGCTGAACAGAATATTGTTTTCCGTTAACTGTTTGCTTATTCTGGACCAATCATAATCAAGATACCTGCCAAGGGGTCTTACATGAAAATTAAATCTTACATTTATTTTCTTTTCATCATTCAGAATTACCTGACCTAAGAATAATTTATCGTATCTATAGCAAAGACACTTAGATTTTCTTTCTGCAAAATGCAGGAATGTTGTTGTATTTATTGGAGATCCATAATGCATTAATATTGCATTTTTATTATAGAGTATCTGAAATGCTGATCCAGACCCAAATGGATCAATTGTATCAATAACATTTAATTTGGGTTGATCCCCAATCCCCGAAAATGAAAATACCGGAACAGGCGTTCTCCATAGCGCAACATTTTTTCTGAAATACTCAGTGAAAGACCCTACCTGAGAAGGAGTTTTTTCGACATTAAACGCGAAGCCTTTGCAAAAATCATAGTTAAATGCAGGCATCCATAGTATTAAACCATCTTTCAATGAGAAAAGCTCTTTTGCATGTGCCATCAGAAAAGATACCCTGTTTTTGAAGGGGATTCTGAATCCTTGCATTAGGTCTGAATGAACAAGAACCGTATCACTACCCAGATCAAAAAGTTTCTGTTGGACGAGTTTTTTTATTTCCATCATTAATCACATTGAATGTAATATGCAGCCCCCCCATGAATAACCTACTCCAAAACCAGCAATCAGTATATTTCCCTTTTTTTTGTTCGTACACTCTTCCTTGAGTGCAATGGGTATAGTATTTGAGACAGTATTTCCAATATCCTCCAAATAGTAAATGAACTTTTCCAGAGGTACTTTGATTTTCTTTCTTATGAATTCCAGCATATACTTGTTAGCCTGATGAAAAAGAAAATAATCGATTTCATCTTTGACTAAATTATTACATAATAAAACATCATTAACCAGCTTTGGTACTGTAATGCTTGTGAAAGAAAAAATTGCCTGACCATTCATAAACAGATATTCTTCATTTTTAACAAACTCACCTGTAGAATCAAAAATATCGGTCCCTTTATCGGTCTTATGACGTATTGCACCAAACCTGACAATTAAGTTTTCTGCTCCCGTACCATCAGTACCCAATCTAAAATTCCCAAGTTCATATGGTCCGATTTCTGAAGTGATCAATGAAGCAGAGGCTGCATCACCAAATATTGTTTTGTTAGATTTGTCTTTCGGATTAATGAACTTTGTGTAAGTCTCAGAAGTTAATAACAGTACTTTTTTGGCAATACCTGAAACAATTAGAGATTTTGATAAAGCCAGGCCATAAATATATCCTGAACACCCTAGATTGAAGTCCAGCGCTCCGCATGAGGTAGGAAGGCTTAACTTCGCTTGCAAGATACATGCTGTTGTCGGTAAAAAAAAATCAGGACTTTGGGTACAATAAAGTAAAAAATCTATTCCCGATGCTTCTACTTTGGTTTCAGCAAGAAGCTTTTTGCCTGCTTTTTCGGCCATATCGCCTGCTGATTCATCATGGGCTGCAATATGTCTTTTATAAATGCCTGTTTTTTGCGAGATCTTGTCAGCAGCCCACTCAGGATGTTCCAGTGATATTTGATGATTATCTAATACTTTTTCAGGTAAATAATAAGAAATTGCATTTATGAATGCTTTCATTAATCCTTTCTTTGATATTTAACATAATTGAATAAATCCAAGATATTTCTCATTTCTTTGAAGTCATCTACAGGAATGGTTACACCATATTCACTTTCAATAATAGCTATTATGGCCATGCCCGTTAAAGAGTCCCATGTTGATAATTTTCTGAAATCAATTTCAGAAGTGACTTTAGGCTGATCTTCCTCAAGAAACTGTAATTTAATTTGTTCTGTAAAATCGTTCAGATCCATTTTATTTTTATTAGGTGAATACCATTATTTGCGTTTCTATAAAAATCCTTCTCTTGTGTAAATCATTATTTTCATAAGAATTCCAAGCTCCATACCTTATCTGGTAATTGGCTCATGTCCAAACTTGAAGTTACTGTTATAAATCCAGATCTTCAAAGGATAACCGGTCGCCCAATTTTAAATCAAACTTGACCTTTTTCCCCAGCACACTTTTATAGTGTTTTGGATGCAAGCCGAATCCCGGGCGAATGGAACGAATGTTTTCGTGTGTAATTACATCTCCAGCCTTAATGTCCATAACACAGTAAAGCGACCTGCATAATTCGCGACTCTTCGTTTGTTTCTCGGATAATGTATAATCAACTCTACCCCGTGCTTTTATGGCTCCTTTTACAGATAATACCATTTCGGAAAATTCGTCTTCATTGAGTGAGAATGATGCATCAGGGCCGCCAATAGATCTATCTATAATAAAGTGTTTTTCAATTAGTCGTGCACCCAGGATTGCAGCGACCACAGGAGCCGTAATCCCCATAGTATGATCGGACAAACCCGTAGTTACGTTGTATCGTTTGGATAAATCGGGGATCATCAGCAGATTAGCTTCTTCAATAGTAGACGGGTAGCTTGACACACATTTTAAAATGATAATTTTTTCATTACCTGCATCCCGACATGTCTTTATTGCCAGTTCAACATCTCCAGGTTCGGCAATTCCGGTCGAAATTATCATCGGCTTTCCTTTTGATGCGGCATATTCGATAAGTGGAATATCAGTAATCTCAAAAGATGCGATCTTAAATGCGGGTGCATCGAGGTTTTCAAGGAAGTCAACAGCAGTTATGTCAAATGGTGAGGAAAAACAGATCAGGCCTTCCTCTTTTGCTACCCTAAAAAGCTCAGGATGCCATTTCCACGGAGTATAAGCTGCTTTATAAAGGTCATACAGGTACTTCCCATCCCAGATAGTATCTTGTTTGATTTTAAAGTCTTCTTTCTTACAATCCAGAGTGATTGTATCAGGAGTGTATGTCTGTAGTTTAATGGCACTTGCTCCCGCTCGTCCAGCTGCTTTAATAGTTTCGACAGCCGTTTTTAAGCTTCTATTGTGATTTGCTGATAGTTCAGCAACAATAAATATTTGGTTTTCGTCTTTAAAATCAAAAGAACCTATAGTAAAACCGTTTCTCATAAAAGTTTTTCAAACCTGTATTTGTATCCTAAATCGTATGCTATGAACCCCAAACGGTTAAATGATTTTATTGATGGAATGTTATCCTTCATCACCTCACCAATAAGTATCTTAAGCGGGTTTAATGAAGATAATTTCTCTTTCATTAATCGCTCAATTCCTTTTTTGAGAATTACTAATCCAAATCCCTTCCCTTGATATTCCGGATTTAGCAGATAATTAATAACTGCTTCTCCCTCAGTTATGTCAAACCTTATTGATCCTATTGACTCACCTTTATAATCTGCTATAAGATATAAACATGATGGATCGTTAATTTTTCTGTTAAACCATTCGGTATGTTCTTTGAATGATATTGGATGTCTGTTAAATGAGAACCGGCGTATCTCCTGATTAGAAGCCCAACCATAAGTTAAATCCTTGTCCTCCTTGTTTACATCCCTCAGAGTTATCAGTAATTCATTGTATAATTGATTTGTTAGTTTTAAAATACGTTCTTTTGACTTTCCATCTATAATTTTAGTTGAATTTGGCCGGTCCCATAATGCAGTTGAGATTGCTTTACTCAATTCATTATTTGAAAAAGAATTTGCATCAATAAAAAGACCCGTCCCCCTCAGGCTTTCATACAGGTATTTCTGATTTGAAGTCGTCATACCTGCAATAACCACACAACCAGCCACAAGTGCTTCAAACAGTATTCCACTTGAAGGTACAATCGCTAGATCAGAATCCACCAGAGCTTCAACCATCTGCCTCTCACTCAGGTTGTGCCGATAACTAATCCTGGGATCACTAACCAGTATTTTATCGAATTCACTCTTCCGGTTGAAAGCTGCACCCGTAATCACGACTATCCTATTGAACTTTTTAAATTCAGAAACAGTAATAAGTGCTTTTAAAGTCAATCCGTCAGGATCGGCACCACCAAAGCAGATTAAAACTGTCTCTACTTTATCCACCTGCCTGTTTTTTTTTGCTTGTTCAAGAAAAACAGGCCTGAGCAAAACATATTCAGGTCCTAAAGCATATTGGGTGTACGGTTGTGCCATGTAATCTTTTGGCTTAACACCAGGTGTATGATTGATTATAAGGTCTGCCATGAATTCTTTGTCATGCAGATCATCGATACAAATCAGTTTAGCATCCTTATATTTTATAGTTCTTTGGTAATCAGTGTCAAAATCATATCCATCAATTATGATAATTTTGTCTGGTGTAATGGAGGCTAGAAAATCTTTTTCATTTGTAATTCTTACAACGTTAAAACCATTCCTCCTGAGTTCAAAAGCAAGTGATCCTGGTATAAACCGGCTATAAAAAATAATGTCAAAATCGTCTTTAAGCATTTGTGCCAGAGCCGAACATCTGACAAGATGACCCAGGCCGGTTCGACCATCTCCGTCAGCACGGATCAGTATTTCTCCCTTTATATTATTATTCAATTTAATCGCCTGAATCCACTATGACAAACAGGTCCCTTGAGAAGGGATTTAAAATCCCTCCCGGATTCAAATTCACTAATGTCTGCAATTAACTTATCAAGCTCATCAAAATAACAACTCAATATATCAGGCATGTGCACTATGCTCACATATATACTATTCCCCGCTAAAAATCCCTTGCCAAGCATTTCCTGAGTTATATACGTTTTATATGCAAGGTTATTCTGGCTATTGAATGTAAATCCTGCAAGTGACGGTAATCCCCATTGACTAATTGAGATTTGATGTCTTTCTGCGAGTTGTCGCCAGCGTTCCTTAATCTTAAGTCCAGTGTTTGTAATAATTTCCCATGATTTCATCCTCTCCATAATCTTTAGCGTGGCTAATGCAGCAGAAGGACCAATACGTTCAGTCCAGAATGTACTGCTTATAAAAGATTTCTGGGCAGCTTCCATTATTTCGCGTTTACCTATTACTGCTGTTATTGCATAACCATTCCCAAGAGCTTTGCCAAACAAAGCCATGTCCGGTTCAACTTTGTATAATTTATGCAATCCACCAAAAGTCTGCCTGAAGCCCGAAGTGCATTCGTCGAATATCAGAACAATATTTTTATCAGTAGCCAGGCTTCGGACTTTTTCTAAAAAACCATCTTCAGGTCCGACATTGCGGGATACTTCCATTTTAATAACACCTATTTCATAAGTATTTACAATGTCGAGAAGCTCCTGAAAGTTGTTATAACCGAAAGGGAATGCTGTCCCACGTAAATTCTGCGGTACTCCGCATGGATCAAGGCCAGGCAATAAATGACCTGCCAATGTTTGTGTATCACCGAGGTTTGCGGACAGGTACCAATCATGCCAGCCATGATAGCCACACATTGCCACCTTATCCTTTCCTGAAGCCGCACGTGCAATTCTAATTGCGATTGCGTTTGCTTCACCTCCGGTCCTCGCAAATCTTACCATATCAGCCCATGGGTGAAGCTCAATAAGTCGTTCTGCCAGATATACTTCTTCAGGGCAATTGAATGTGGACATATTTCCTGATTTTACCGCTTGAATCACTGTGTCGTCCACCTCTTTATTACAATAACCCAGTATATTTGTACCTATTCCCATAATAGAGACATCAAAATACTCATTGCCTTCCAAATCCCAAATTTTACATCCCTCAGCTTTGCTAAAATAGGATGGCCAATGCTCCGGAAGGAACATTTCGGGTCTTTTCGATAACAACATTGTTCCACCCGGTATTAATGTTTTGGCTATTTTATAGAGTTCCTGCCCTTTCCCCATTTTTATTAAGTATTATCTTTTAATAAAGATTTCTCATAACCCTCATTCCTTTTTAAATGTTGATTAACCTCTCTGATTTCAGGATATTTTTGAAGAGCCTTAATGTATTCCAGCCAAGGTCTCTCTGATCCAATTAATTGCACTAATTTTTTAATTACCTGGAAATCTTCAAATGTATCGACTGTCAATCTAAAACCTGAATAATCTATTTCGCTGACAATACAATCGGACCTAAAAAATGACCCTCCATTATAAGTTGAATTCTTCCAGATATACGATGTTACGTGCTCTAATTCAGAAGCATGATGAGCCTCATTCATTGCTCTGGCCAATACAGCAAATTTGAAAACTTCCGTATCCAGACCATCGGGAAATGTTGGTCGCAATACATTTGACACATAATCCAAATCACTGGAAATCGCTTTTTCTATTACCTTGTCAATCTCATCAGCATCTATCAGCGGGCAATCAGAAGTCAGACGGACTACCCAATCTGGTTTTTCAGGATAAGCTGTTTCATAAAATCGTTCAAGTACATTATTGACTGAACCTCTGTAAGCTTCAATTCCCAGTCTTTTACATATAAACACAATCTTCTCAGCATCAGGTTCAGTTGTCGTTGCCACCTTTAATTTTGTAATTAATCTTGATCTCAGAATCCTCTTCAGGTGAATCTCAAGTATTGTTTCACCGCTGATTTCTTTAAGTATTTTTTCAGGAAACCGCGTAGATCCAATCCTGGCCTGTGTGATGGCAAGTATTTTTATTCTATCTGAGCCCAATTTTTTGGATAAAGTAATTCAACCTCCTGTACATGGATCCTATTTATTATGTCTATAATTACCGGATCAATGCTATAATGAGCTATCTGCAGATTTGTCTCAAGCTGGATCAGGTTATCAACTCCAATTACAACATAATCAATCTCCGGCTGATTCATTGCATAGGAAAAAGCCAGTGTTTCAATCGATATATCAGCTTCTTTAGACAAATCATCTATCATCTTTAGATAAGGTCTTAAGGGAGTTAAAAGGGGTGGGAGATTGTCAGGTGATTTAAAAAACAATCCTTGCAAGAATACAGACCGGCACTGAAGTTCTTTGCCCTTTTCTTTGGCATATTTCATTAAATCGGCTCTTTGTGAACGATTGTCAAGCAGGTTAAATGGGAATTGGATTACCTCGATTTTATCCGATTCTATTGCCGTTCTTAATTCTTCATTATCATATACAGACAATCCGACCTTATTAATGGTCCCGGTCGTCTTAAAAGCCTCTAAATCTTTTTGTTCCATGTCAATGTTAACGAAATCTTTAAAACTATGAAAAAAATATACATTTATATGATCTGTATGAAGTTTTATCAAGGATCTTCCTAGTTGAACTCTAACTGGAAGGTCATTCAGTTTAAACTTTGTATTAATTAATAGCCTTCCTGGATAAACAGCATTATATTTCCCGATAACCTCACAAGCATTCCCATAAGCATCGGCAGTATCAAGTACTTTTATTCCATGATTATAAGCATAATTAATTATTTCAAAGACATCCTCAGTAGCAGGTACTCCTGAAGTATTATTTATTCCATAATTTAAACCAAATTGAACCGTTCCGAGTATTATTTTCGAATGACTCATTTCCTGTAATTAACCACTTAGGTTATTTCCGGCCAATTAGCTTTTCAACAATGATTACATCTACATACTCCCCTTTGTAAAAAACATGCTTCTCAAAGCGTCCAACCTCGCGCCATCCGCATTTTTGAGTCATTCTGAATGATCCGATATTATTAGCATAGATACCTCCCCAAATCTTATTTAAATTCAGTTCTTCAAAAGCTATTTTTTCAATTAGCATCAATACTTCAGATCCGACACCTTTGGTCCAATTATCTTTCTTTCCAATTGCCATTCCAATGTCACAATATCTATGAACCGGATGAATATTCCCTATTTTTATGTTACCGATGTGGGTACTGTCAGTTATTAAAAAAACCCCAAAAAGGTAGTTGTTTTTATCTTTTGATAAAGTTTCAATATACTCCGCACAACTGCGATGTGTATGTATTTGCCATTTACTCTCCAAATACTGAGTAACTTCTGGATCATTCATCCAGCTCACATATGTATCTGAAACATCTTCTTGTGTCAGTTGTCTGATATATACCTGTTTCCCAATAGCTTTCATAACGTTTTACGTTGGTTTCCACTGTGTAAGTAAAAATCATTAATTTTATCTATAACAAAATTTTGCTCCTCATGCCTTAAGGTAGGATAAATTGGAAGACTAAGACAATGTCTGTAATAATCTTCAGAATGTTTCAAGTCTCCTTCTTTCCAACCGAATTTTCGGTAATATGGCATCAAATGTAAAGGGATATAATGTACTTGCGAATTAATACCATTATTCCTCAGGTATTGAATTAGTCCGTTACGATTTTTAAATTCTGCAACATACAGATGAAATGAATGCCCTGGAATAAGCTCTGATTGTCTTATTATATAATCTTTACCATTAAGTGCCTCATGATACAGTGCAGCAATTTCTTTTCTCTTAATCAGGTTTTCATCAGCTCGTTTTAACTGACTCCTGCCCAATGCCGACTGGATGTCAGTTATACGGTAATTAAACCCCAGCTCCTGCATTTCATAGTACCACAAACCATGATTGAACTGCATTAATTCTTGCCTCTGTTGAATTCCGTGTGTACGCAAATTACATAATCTGAAATAAAGTTCCTCATTATTTGTGGTGATCATTCCACCTTCTCCGGTAGTGATGTGCTTTACAGGGTGAAATGAAAATACCGCCAGGTCTGCAAACTGTCCGTTTCCGCATTTTTGTTTATTTCTTTTTGAATCAATGAAATAACCTCCAGGTGCATGGCAAGCATCTTCAATAATCCAAAGGCCGAATTCGTTTGCTAAAGTTCTGAAACATTCAAGGTCAGTCGGTCTTCCCGTAAAATCAACAACGATTATCCCTTTATAAGTCCCCTTTGGAGCAGACATAAGAATGTCTCTTACCTCCCTGATATCCAGCAAATATGTGTCAGGATCAATATCGGCAAAAACAACCTCACCACCACAATATCTGATACAGTTTGCAGTTGCAGCAAATGTAATAGGTGTGGTAATAATCTTATCTCCCGGTTTCACATCCATTACAATGGAACATAAGTGCAATGCTGCTGTGCCATTGGAAACCGCAAGAGCATATTTAACTCCTACGTACTGCTTAAACGCTTCTTCAAACTCTCTGATTTTCGGACCTTGAGTAAGCCAGTCGGACCTTAATACTTCAACAACCGCATCGATATCTTCCTGAGTAATATTCTGACGTCCATATGGAATTGGTTTAGTCATGTCTTTACTGGCATAAAGTTTGGATCAACATATTTTTTTATTAAAGCTCTCATTTCTTCGACGTCAACCCACTTGTCATTTTCACCTGAACAATAACGGAAGCCGGATTTAACTTCTTTTCCATTATAGTGTTTTAAGTATTTTGTTTTATCACAGCCCGATGGTAAAATAGCATAGTAATTCCCAATATCAATTGTAGAGTAAGAATCACTTTCTGTTATCATCTCTTCATGAAGCTTTTCACCTGGTCTGAATCCCACATATTCAATTTTAGCGTAAGGTGCGATGGCATTTGCGATGGTTTCAATTTTATATGAAGGTATCTTTGGAACAAAAAGTTCACCGCCAATTGAGTTTTCGATCGCCCACATCACCATTAAAACACCATCTTCAAGAGATATATTGAACCGAGTCATATTCCTATGTGTTATAGGAATCACATCTCCGTTCTTTGCCTTTTCAATGAAAAAAGGTATTACTGATCCTCTTGAACCCATAACATTCCCATACCTGACAACAGCAAATTTAAGATCGCGTTTACCTTTAATGTTATTAGCTGCAATAAATAATTTATCAGAAACCAATTTAGTAGCTCCATAAAGATTAATCGGAGCAGCAGCTTTATCAGTAGAAAGTGCAATAACTACATTTACTTCTGTACTAAGTGCAGCGTCAATCACATTTTGTGCCCCTCCGATATTTGTCTTAATAAATTCATCAGGATTATATTCAGCTGTTGGTACCTGCTTCAATGCTGCCGCATGAATTATGACATCGATACTCTCACAGGCTCTTCTAAGCCTGGCTCCATCCCTGACATCACCAATGAAAAACCTTACATGAGGAAACTTTTCTGGTGAATATAACTGGGCCATTTCATATTGTTTTAGTTCATCTCGTGAAAAGATTACCAGTCTTCTAACATCAGGATATTTTTCAAGAATCATCTCAGTAAATTTTTTACCAAATGATCCGGTGCCACCTGTAATAAGAATTGATTTTTCGTTCAGCATAAATGTTGATTAATGTATGAATTTCAAATTAATCTGTTTAAGGAGCGTTAGAAAATTATTGTAGCTTTAATCCTGGGAATAGTACTCTTTTGTTGAATCGGAATAACCATATTTTCCATAAAAACTATAATAATTATAACCATAGTTATATCCATATCCTATTGAATACCCATATCTTAGTCCATATCCGTAGTACCCTGAAACACTGATGTCGTTTAGAACAATGCCAAGATTCTTTATACTTTTATTATTATGAAGTTCCTCGATAAGTTCCAATGTGCTTTTTGAAGAGAATCTCTGTCTGACTACAAACAGATAAAAATCAGTGAATGGAGAAACCAATAGTGCATCAGTTACAACAGCTACTGGAGGCGTATCAATGATAATATAATCAAACTTTTTCTTGGCTTTTATAATAAAATTGCCCATTGCCTCAGATTCAATAAGTTCAGCCGGATTAGGAGGTACTGGACCTGAAGGAGTATACCAGAGATTATCAACCTCAGTTTTAATTACCACATCTTCAAATTTTTCCTCATTAATCAGGTAATTACTTATCCCTTTTTCATTATTAATGCCAAATATTTTATGAATTCGGGGTTTACGGAGATCAAGACCCATGAGAAGGATCTTCTTTCCGGACATTGAAAGTATAGTAGCCAGGTTAGCGGAAACAAAAGTTTTTCCCTCTGCAACTATTGTTGAACTGACAGATATAACTGGGCACTGGGTATCTTTAAGAAAGTATTTAAGATTTGTCCGTACCGAACGGAATGATTCGGAAAGAATTGAACCCGGGTTTTCAACTACTGGTATTTCTGTTTTCAGCCTGTTATGACTTACATATCCAATCACAGGAACTGAAGTTCCCCTTTCAATATCCTTTTTATCAATGATCTTGTTGTTCAGGTAATCAAGAAGGATTATACCTAAAATCGGGACTAAAAAGCCAAAAATAAAAGCTATCATCAGGTTTCTGTTTTCTTTGGGCTTAATCAATGTACTGGAAAAAAAACCAGCATGGTCTATAATTCTGTTATCAGGTACATTGGATGCTTTTGCAATGCCAGCTTCGGCTCTCTTTTCAAGCAGGAATGTATAAACTGTATTATTAATATCAAATTTTCTCTGAATATTGATCATCTGCCTTTCTGTTGAAGGAAGCTTTCTGACCTCTTTCTCAATATCCATTAACCGCTTATCAGCATCAGCAAGTGAATTTTCAATAGTGAAAAGTCCTGTATTTATGTTTTCACTTATTGCTTTTCGTGTAGTTATAATATTTGTTTCAATAATTTTCAATGGTTCAGCCGATTCATATAGATTCATAGCAAGTTGCTTTTTCTGTTGCTGAAATGAAGACAATTCATCCACTAGTCTGACAAGAAGTTGGTCCGAAACCCCCATAACAGAAGGTGCAACAATATCAACACTCTCCTGTTTAGAGTCAATATATTCTTTGAGATATTCGTAATAATTCTTTTGCAATAGAAGTGATGTTCGTTCCTTGTCAATCTGCTCAAGTTTATTCTGTATTACTGCACCTTCCCTGCTTATATCAATAAGCCTGTTTACCAATCTGAAACTTTCCAAGTCCCCCTCTGCAAGATGGAGGGAATCTGAAATAGTTCCCAGTTGGTTGTCAATAAAATCCATCGTTTGGGCTGCTGTCTGGTTCTTAAAATCAAGTCCAAACTGTATATAAACGTCCATCAGTTTATTTAAGTAATCTGCTTCCTGTTCCGGTACAAAGCCGGATGTAGAAAGAGTTACCAGGGAAGCTTCCTCTTCTATAGGGGTAACAGAAAGCTTGCTCCTATAACTGTTTGCTAGTAATTCAGGAGTCGTAAAAAAGAAATAGTACTTGTTTGAAGCATTTGGATCATAGTTTATACCTTTCCCAGGTCTTGGGTTTATTATAAAATCGAATCCCATTTCATCGAATTTTATTCCAAATTCCATCTCTTTTGCAAAATTCTTGTCCCCATTTATCCGAAGCTCATACTTTTTATCAGATAATATTTTAATTTCAACTTTATGGAGCGGGATTTGTTTTTCAAGGGAATCATAGACAACAACAAAAGGGGATTTGTTATACATTCTTGATTCCGTTATTCCTCTTTTACCTACAGCTATATATTCTACATGAAATTCAGGGAGTTCCTGCATTACCCTGTAATTTAGATTATAAGATTTAAGAATCCCAATCTCATTTTTCAGATTCTGTTGATTCTTGTATGCTTCTGCCCCCGGGAAAATACTCGCTATATCAGATCCAACGCCACCTAGCTGATCATCCTTTATTAAAAGAGTCGACGACACCGTATATACACCTTCCGACCACCTGTTAATTCCATAAGCAATGCATATTGTTATAAACAATGTTATGGCAAACCAGTACCAGTTACTTATAAAAAGTGATAAGTATCGTTTAAAGTCTATGTTTTGGCTCTCTATAGGATTGAGGTATGGGGACTGAGAGTAATCGTTGTAGATCTGGGTAGGATTCATAATTTTATATTGAACAAAGTTTTTGTAATTGGTTTTATCTTGCGCTCAGGATTTCAACAATTTTGAACATTAACTCGGAATTTATTCTTCATTTAACAAAATAATTTATCAACAGCAATGTCGAGGTTAGCAGTGAAGTTGCTGTGGTAATGATGAATGTAAATGTCGGGAGGTTAAGATTGAAGATCTTTTTGGATTCGGGCTCCACAATTACAACATCATTAGGAAGTAAAAAATATGCTTCACTAGTGAGAATTGATTTATCCTGAAGGTTAAGGGTATATATTTTTGTTCCGCTTGAAACCGGTCGAATTACCAATAGCTTATCACGCCGACCGAAGTCGTTTATACCACCGGCACGACCAATAGCTTCTATTACTGTAAGGTAGTTGTTGTAATTTATGTATGTTCCCGGAACCCGGACTTCTCCCATTACAGTGAATTTGAAACTTAGCAATTTACATTCAACTGTTGCATTGTTGAAGTGCTTATCAGAAGCATTCTGAATAATTGCCCGCGCTTCCTCCAGGGTAGAACCAGCAACTTTTATGCTTCCAATTACCGGTAATAAGATGTTACCAGTACGTTCGACATTATACCCATACATATACTGGCCAGCTTCGGTCTGAGCATAATTTATTCCACCAGTACCCCCATAAGGAGACAGGAAGTCGACTATCGTTCCGTCAGGTGTCATAGCTTTAACCGTTATATAAAGTATATCGCGATGTTGTATTTTATAATCTGGGATTTCAATTGGAAATGTCTCCTGCTCCCCTGTTTCCGGAAGATTGTTCAGGTAGGTGAGTTTCTGTTGAGTGGTGCAGGAGATTCCAAGCAACAAAACCATTGTGATTATTGGAGGGAAGTTTTTCATGATTTTAAAATAAAAGTTTGATCAAGATAAATGATAAAAGTTCAAAAACAGAAGATTCTAGAATATAATTGCTTTAGTTTTGTTCATATTCTTAGATCTTACTTTTGTGTCATTGCCTTCCTGTCAGGTAAGCTTCCGCCCCGTCAGTCCCATCCAAGGGATAACCTGACCAAAGTATAATTTAATCAATTTCATCGCGTCTTTAGACGCAACAAGTTAACAATCCTTTTATTCTATCTTGCAGTCAAATTATCTCCATCACAATTCCATAATTGAAGAAGATCTGACTGTTTATATTTCAATAGATATTCTTTAACCTCGTCGGGATCAAGAACAATATAGCTGACCTTTCTTCCTACTATTTCCTCAGCTTGTATAATCTTCCTTGCAAGATATTCACGATCAATATCTTCTCCGACGAGTATTAATTCAATAACCAGACTGTCTTTACCACAGGCGAAGTCGCCGGTAAGATAAACACAAAAAAGGTTCCCCAACCTGTGAATAATTTTATTAATCACGTGGTCAATGCCGGTCTCCTTTAAAATGATATTATGAATATCCTGATAAAGAGGATGCTTGTTATTTGCCTGAAAAATCTTTTTATTTCCTTCACGCAAAGAATGCAGAAGCCCTGCTTTCTCAAACCTGTTAAGTTCCACCCTTATGGCATTTGATGAATCACCGAATTCAGCTTCAAGACCCCGAAGATAAGCTTTGGTGTTGCTATTCAGAAAGAACTTCCTAAGCAGCTTAATCCGGGTTTGGGAAGTAATAAGACTGCTGAGCATCAGATCAGGTTAATGAGTAACAAACTTACTCAATATTTCGATTAATCCAAATATTTTAATTTTATTCTGAACATAGAATTCTTATGACTGACATCGGGAATCAAATAGCTTCTATTCATCATTAATCAATCATTTCCTAAAGACATTTACTAATAAATACTATATTTGTATTAACTGAGAAATATGTTCATTATGCAACTAATTTTCCCCCTCGTTGGTCATAATCTGAAATACAACTAATAACATGAAAAAATTATTTATATCTGTAATAATTATTGCATTCCCTTTCCTTGCTGATGCTCAATTGAGCGGAAGCGGCACTTATGCAGATCCATGGAGTGGAACTCTCGAAGGAGATGCTACTTGGAATGGAACAAAATACATCAACGGAGATATTACGGTAGATAATGAAAAACTCACAATAGGTCCAGGAGCCATTATTATTTTCCTTGCTGAAGGAGCAGATCTTATAATCACTGGGACAGGCCAGTTTGAGGCACTCGGTACATCAGAGAGCTTAATTTATTTTACAGCCGATGACAATAATAACGGGATTTACGGAGAAACTGGGGAAAGACGTGGTCATATAGTTTTCTGGAATATGGATGTTTCTGCCGGGAGTTCGAAATTAGAGTATTCCATTGTTGAATTTGGTGACGTAAGTGGATCTTCAAATACCACAACATTTGGAGGGGGAATTTATTTACGCTCATTCAGCAACATCACAATCAGTAATTGCAGGATTACCAATAACAAATCAACCCACGGTGGTGGAATTATGGCTCAGAATTACGGTACTCCGTCAAATCCGACTCTCACGAACAGCACAATTTCTCAAAATATTGCAACAAGTACCGGTGGTGGTTTATATTTACATAATGAGTGTTCCTCGATAATAACAAATTGTATTATAAATAATAATTCTGCCGGATATGAAGGGGGTGGCGGCATTTTTCTTCGTACTTGTACTGATGTAAGGGTTATTAATAGTATTATTATCAAGAACACAACCACTTCAGCTACTGGAGGTTATAATATTCAATATTTCTACATAAGCAATTCAACTAACAGACCCAGGTTTTTTAATTGTATTGTTTGGAATGCCAATAACTCTATCTCTCATTTGCCAAACGAACCTGCATATTCACCTAAACAACTGGATTTTGTTAATTGTGCGATTAGGGATGTTTCGACTCCTGCATCAACCTACACAAGCTGTATAGATCTTCCGGCTGAAAATGATAATACTGGTCCAAATTTTATTGACCCTGATTTACCGGTAACTGACTGGTCAATTAAGTTTGTTTCTCCATGTCTCGATGCTGGTGTTAGCTCATATACAGGTGTAACAATTCCTTCTACAGATTATGATGCTAATCCACGAATAGGCACAAAAGATATCGGAACATATGAGGTTCAGTATAGCCGCTGGTCAGGTGCTATTTCAGATCAATGGACGACCACCTCAAACTGGGAAGCCAATCTCGACCCTTCTTCAAGTACCGGAGATATTATAATACCTTCCGGATTACCAACTTATCCTACCGGATCAGTATCTCAAAATCTTACACTTGGTTCGGGTAAGCAATTTATAATTGAACAAGGGGCTAAAGTAACTCTAAATGATCTCTCTAATAATGGTATCCTCAAACTGAAACATAATGCCTCAGGATTTACTTCGCTTATATTAAACAATTACACCAGGGGTACCGGCGCAACCGAAGAGATACAGCTTTATCTTACCGGAGGAGGAGATAAAACAACCTATAAATGGCACTATATTTCCACACCTGTTTCTTCTCTTCCAGTAAGTACCTTTGCCCCGGGTACAACACAAGATGTTGCCCAGTTTGTTGAAAGCCGTCCTACCTTGTCTACCAGGGAAGGGTGGGTGGCTTATGATGGTTATATTTACTCAACAGGTGGTATGGGCGGTCCGACTTTTTCAGATCTTACTCCCGGGAAAGGATATGACTACTGGGATAACGCAGATAATACATTCACATTCTCAGGCCAGTTAAATACAGGTGATTTAGCAATTAACCTTGGATTTAGTGGCAGTGCCACACTCCATGGCTTTAACCTCCTCGGAAATCCATTTTCATCCGGACTGAACTGGAATGATATAGTCAACAATGTTTATTTTACTTATCCCTCCAATACAAGCAAAGGACTTTATTTTACAAGGGATAATCTGCAATGCTCTTATATTTCAGGTGTCGGGATTCCTTCAGATGTTACGGGAATTATCCCTCCCATGCAGGGATTCTTTACAAAGACCTATAGCACCGGAAATACAATAACCCTTCCGGCAGCTGCAAGGACCCATGATGATATTCACCCCCGATATAAAGGATCATCAATAATACCTTTGATTCGCCTTTCCTTAACCGGAGATTCTTTGACTGATGAAACTGTGGTACGTTTTGATGAACAGGCTAAAGCAGACTTCGACTATGATT
>JADDYF010000205.1 GCA_015712185.1 Bacteroidales bacterium | reverse complement strand
CCTCAAGACATCGCGTCAGCCTCTCCCATCCCCTGTAGCTTACTATGATTACCGAAAGATCCATTACATCCCCTGTGGAACAGCCTCACTAAATTAGCCAATAACCCAATAACTAATAACCAATAACTAATTGCCAATAACCAACAACTAATTCCCCCCTTTCCCCTCTCCGTCACCCTCACTTTCAATCCCGTTCTCAATATCACTCTCACTCTCGCTCTCTCCTTCCTCCATCCATTCATATACCGGCATTTGAGGACCTTCTTTCCTGAACCAGACAGCCAGTACAATTCCTGAAAAGAATCCGAGCATATGCGATTCCCAGGATATGTTCTTATAAATACCCGGGAATAAGCCCCAGACCATTTCTCCATAAAGAAAGACCACCAGCAGCGATAATGCCACCAGCCTGAAATATTTCCTTATGATTCCGCTGAAAAAAAGAAACGAGGCCAGTCCGTATACCAGCCCGCTGGCGCCTATATGCCATGCTTCCCTTCCGCCGAACCATACCAGAATGCCTGTCAGGATGTATGTCCATAGAAAAACCCTGAGAGCCACTTCAGAATAGAAATAGAAAAGAGCTGCAGAAAGCAGAAGGAGCGGCAGGGAATTGTTGAACAGATGCTGATAATCGGCATGCACGAAAGGAGAAAATAGTATTCCGGGCAGACCGCGGATTTTCAGAGGATATATTCCAAGAAAAGAGAGATCGATCTCAAAAAGCACTTCAATAATCCTTACCAGCCACATGAAGAAAATAAATGTGCCGGGGATGATCAGGCTCAGGAAGAGCTTTTTCCTGTAAAAAGCACCTTCTGATTCGGCTGTATGAATTTTCCCGGACATGTTTGTGGATCACTATATTCTGGTCTTTGGTTCGCGGTTGCGGTACTCGTTATTAGTAAATTACCGGGCACCGAAAACCGGAGAACGAGTACCATTTGTTAACTTCTTAATCTCCTCCCGGAAACATTATCCCTGCTGCTGCTCTGATCCTGTCGAGAGTCTTTATAAGATCGAGGCTGAATGACAGAGGGACCACCGGGCTTTCCGTCTTTCCATCATCGAGGCATTTCATCACTTCCTCAGCCTCCCAGTGATACCCCATCGCTTCCGGAGTAAATATGAATTCCTGTTTTTCCTTTCCATGAAGGGCAAGGATTACCCTCTGGTTCATATCGCGTCCTCTTGAAACGGTAAGATTTCCCCTTTCGCACAAGATCTCGCAGCCTATTCCGGTGTCAGTTCTGTAGGAGCTGTAGATGGTTGCCATGCAGCCACTGTTATACCTGAATATCACGTTGAGTGATTCCTCCGATCCTGTAGGAGAAAATATAGCAGCTGCCTTTATTTCGTCAGGCACACCGATAAATGTGAGTGCATCGATCACCGGGTATATGCCGATGTCAAGCAGTGAACCGCCGCCGAGCGCGAGGTTAAATTTCCTGTCCTTCGGATCATACGGCGGGATAAACGAAAAATGGCCATGCAGATTGATTATCCTGCCTGTTATTCCCGATTTAAGTATTTCCGCGGCTTTTTTATAAAACGGCTGGAATGGCGGCCATAGAGCCTCCATCAGGAAGAGATTCCGCTTTTTTGCCTCACCAGTCATTTCCTCGACCTCTGAAGAGTTTAATGCAAATGCCTTTTCGCAGATAACATGCTTGTTGTTTCTCAGACACAGCAGGGTGTGTTCATGGTGATGCGAGTGGGGAGAGGCAATATAAACCACCTCCACATCACGATCTTTCGCCAGCTCTTCGTAGCTCCCGTAATATTTTTTAAATCCAAACTCATCAGCAAACTTTTTTGCCCTCTGAACATCCCTTGATCCGACTGCACAGAGCTCTGCATTTCCCAGTATCTGAAGCCCTCTTGCGAACTTGGCCGACATCTTTCCCGGGGCAAGTATACCCCATTTATACCTTCTCATTGAAATAATATTTTTATAAATATAGCATATAGATTATTAATGACTTTTTGTGCTGTACTTTCACAATATATTGACTTTTTAACATTTCAGAAAAAAAAGATCATACATGTAATCATCTGATATTAAATCTGTTTAATTTTATTTTCATTTTTCTTAGTACTATGCTATACATAGTATAATTATTTCTATATATCTTTGTCTTGTTATGTTATTATGTTTAATATAGTAGTAAATTTTTAACAGATCTATGAAAATAACTGTCAGCATCAATCTCGGGGGCTATTCATTCAATATTGATGAAGACGCATACGGTGAGCTTAAAAGGTATATGAAGAACCTTGAGCTCAACTTTGCCACAGAAGAGAGTGCCTCTGAAATACTCTCGGATATTGAGGCAAGGATGTCGGAACTCTTCCGTGCCAAGCTTACACCTTACAAGCAGGTAATAACTCTGGAGGATGTCCGCAGTGTCATTTCAGTGATGGGCACTCCCGAAGATATCTCCGATGAGGAAGGTACATCCGCACGCGAAAAATTCGCATCAGCGGGTTACCACAGGATGTACCGCGATCCTGACCGCCGCATTATCGGCGGTGTATGTGCAGGCATGGGAGCATACTGGAATATTGAACCATTGATCATCAGGATAATATTCCTGGCTCTTATTCTTGCCGGAGGATTGGGGATCGTCGTTTACCTTATTCTCTATGTAGTCCTTCCTGAGGCAAAAACAACTGCCCAGAAGATTGAAATGAAAGGTGAACCGGTCAACATACACAACATTAAGGAATCCGTTAAGAAAGAATTCAACACAGTTACCAGGAAGATGAAATTGTAAGGAATCTGCCAGGAAGGGAAGGTAAAAAAACAAAGAAATTAAAACTATTCATTATGGACCTGGAAAACACAAAAGCACAGATGCGCAAGGGTATACTTGAATACTGTATTTTATCGGTAATTTCGAGAAATTCCTGTTACGCCAGTGATATTATTAAAGAACTTAAGGAAGCAAAGGTGATTGTTGTGGAGGGTACTCTATATCCTTTGCTTACAAGGCAGAAGAATGCCGGACTTTTAAGCTACCGCTGGGAAGAATCCCAGCAGGGACCACCAAGAAAATATTATGAGCTTACTCCGGAAGGAAAGGAATATCTGGCTGATCTTGATAATTCGTGGGACGAACTTGTAGAGTCAGTGGATCTGATCCGTAAGAGATGACCTTTTATTAACCTTGTAAACCTTAAAATGATGGATAAGACTATAAACATAAATCTCGGAGGGACACTTTTCCGGATCGATGAGGAGGCATACCGTATGCTGCGCGAATACCTTCAGGCAATTGATTCTAAATTCAGGAATGTTCCCGGAGGTAACGAGACAATCGAGGATATTGAATCGCGTATAGCTGAAATTTTTCAGTCACAGAAAGGGCTGGCAGGCGTTATCACCAGGGAGAATGTTGAAGCAATGATAGCAATCATTGGGAAGCCCGAGGAGTTCGGCCAGACCGAACCTGCCGGCAATCCTTACGAGCACACCGGGACTCAGAGAAAAAGGATGTACAGGAATCCCGACGACGCAATTATCGGAGGAGTTTGCGGAGGTATAGGAGCCTACCTCAATACCGATCCTGTCTGGATAAGGATATTGTTTGTGATCTCGGTTTTCTTTGCCCTTCTTGGTGCGTTTGTTTATCTGGCACTCTGGCTGGTAATCCCCTCAGCTTCCACAGATTCCCGGAAGAAGGAGATGTATGGTCCTGCCTATGATCCGGCAAAGCTTTCAGCAACCGAGGGACACCCGGCATATACAACCACTTCAAGGGTAGGAAGCGCTTTAAACGAGATTTTCAGGGCAATCGGAAAAGTACTGATCATTGTTCTCCGGATATTATTGATAATAACAGGTGTTTCTCTTGTTATTGCCGGATTTGCAGCTCTACTGACCTTTATTCTGGTGTTTATCTTCAAATACCCGGGAGCCTTCTCAACTGATGTAGTGGGATATAACCTGAGCTACCTGCCCGATTTCCTGAATTATATTGTAACTCCTAAAATGGTACCGTGGATCAAGATATTGATAACTGTAGTCGTTTCTATACCGCTCGTGGCAATGATCTACGGTGGTGTAAGAATGATTTTCTGGTTCAGGGCAAGAGATGGTTTTGTATGGCTGACCGGACTGATAATCTGGGTAATGAGCCTTGCAGCACTATCAGTCATCCTGTTCAACGAGGGAGTGAGCTTTGGTGAATCAGAAAAGATATCAATGCAGGAATACTTCAGGGAGGCGCCTGATACCCTTTACATCAGATCGGGCAGGTCAATTTCCGACCTTCAGGTCGATAATGAGATCTCTGTCCCTGATGAAGATTACCAGGTCTTCATCTCCGATGAAAAGAAAGAGGTTTATATCCGTACACAGTTATATATTGCACCCGCTGAGGATAATTCCGCAGGAATAAAAGTCATTAAACGTTCATCGGGCCGCAACAAAACTGACGCACGTGAGAGAGCTGAGAGATTACAGTATAACTACAGCATTTCCGGGAAGACTCTCTATCTCGATGAATTCTTTACCATTCCTGCAAATACCAAGTGGTCGTTCGATTTTGTCGGTATCACTGTACGTGTACCCGAAGGCACCATAATATATATGGATAAGACCACTGAAAGACTTTACAATCCGCATGATGATGATGATTTTGCCGGGGATCAGAAAAACAGATTCTGGCGCATGACTGAAGATGGCCCCGATTATATAGGACTGCAACATAACAATTAACTTCCTGGTTTTTCATTCCTTTCATTCTTCCAAGACATCCGGTACCCTTCTTCTGGTGCCGGATTCTTTTTATCAACGTTAATGATTTGTTAAACGCACGGTTTTATAACTAAAGTTTTAATTGTTTATATAACTTGCGCCACATTTACCACTAACCACCTTTATTTCCATGAAAAGAATTGCGTTGTCTTTGGTTTTAGTCGCCTTGTCGCTGACGTCATTCTCACAGTTAACATCGTCACAATCCGATACCCTGAGAAAAGATGCCTTAAATGTTTTTATGCAGTCAAGTGACTTTATAAGAAAAGAGATTCCATATATAAATTATGTAAGGGATATAAAGGATGCCGGAGTATATATTATTTCCACCAGCCAGCAGACAGGTTCCGGGGGAAGGGAATACACTTATTTCTTTGTCGGACAGCACCAGTATGCAGGTATGACTGATACACTGAGCTTTCTATCCCAGCCGGATGAAACAGCAGAGGAGATCAGGCAGAAGCAGGTTAATACACTGAAAATGGGCTTAACGAGATATGTGGCAAAAACTCCTCTTTCAAAATACCTGAAGATCTCATTTACCGAACCTTTGCAGGAGACGGTATCTACCGACAGATGGAACAGCTGGGTATTCAGAACCTCGGTTTTCGGTTATCTTCAGGGACAAAAGACCCACAAATCGAGATATCTCTCGGGGAATCTGTCAGCCAGCAGGATTACTGAAAACTGGAAAATTAATCTAAGGGCAGGCCTTACCCAGAACGAAGATAAATTTGAAGTAAATGATACCACAACCATCGAGGGAACAAATTCATCCAAATCATTTAATGCTTTGATCGTAAAGAGCCTGACAGACCACTGGTCTGTCGGCGGCACTGCCCGTTTAGGTGCGTCAATGTACAGCAATGAGCAGTTTACCTGGTCAGTGATGCCCGGAATTGAATATGATATCTTCCCTTACTCGGAGTCCACGCGGCGTCAGCTGAGACTCCTGTATACCATAGGCTATACCTATGCGAATTATATCGATTCAACAATTTACGACAAGGTGAAAGAAAACTTATGGAGCCATTCCTTTTCTGCATCTTACGAGGTTGTACAAAAATGGGGTAATATAAACCTGATATTAGGTTACAGCAATTATTTTCACGACTGGTCAAAAAACAACCTGTATATAGGCGGTGGCCTTGAGTTCAGGATTGTAAAAGGATTGTCCATCGGGCTGGCAGGTAGCGCGGCAATGGTTCACGATCAGCTCAGCCTGATTAAGCAGGATGTTCCCGTCGACCAGATATTGCTGCAACGGAAGGAACTGGCGACCCGGTATGAATACTTTACCAGCTTTCAGCTGACCTACACCTTCGGTTCAATCTATAACAATGTGGTAAATCCCAGGTTTGGCAGCACCGGCGGAGGCGGAATGACAATTTCCATATCGGATTGATCTAATGGTTATTAAGATAATGATTTTTAATCCCGTATCTGTTTTCAAACCACTGATATTCAATGAAAAAATCTGTAATGGTGCTTGCCCTGGCACTTGTCTTCCTCGGGGCATATTCACAGGAAAGCTCTCCCTCAAGTGATACTTTACGTAAAGATGCCCTCAATGTGTATTTTTCTTCAGCAAGCAGCTTCATTAAAAGAGAAATAACATTCATTAATTATGTCCGGGACCTTAAAGAAGCAGATGTATATATTATTGCAACATATGAACCTACAGGGTCAGGAGGAGAATCTTATACCTTTTTCATTGTGGGACAAAACAGGTGCACAGGGATGAATGACACAATAAGGGTAACCGCATCTCCTGATGAAACTGAAGATATAATAAGAACAAAACAGGTGAATGCTCTTAAGATGGGACTTATGCGATATATGCTTAAAACTCCTCTTGCCAGTTATTTTGATGTCAGATTCACGCAACCCGTCAAAGAGACGGTTGAAACCGACAAATGGAATAACTGGGTTTTCAGGACCAATATCTCCGGAAACTTAAGCGGGCAAAAGAGATTTAAATCGCTTAGCCTGAATGGAAGCACATCTGCATTCAGGGTGACCGAGAAATCAAAGTTCCAGACCTATCTGAGCCTTTCCTGGTCAAGACAGAAATTTGAAATGAATGACAGTACTATTGAACACAGCCATTCAAAATCTCAGGGTATTAATACATACTATGTTAAGTCAGTTAATGATCACTGGTCCGTCGGCTTTTCAACTGGTCTGAGCGCATCAAGCTTTGGTTCTTATGATCTGAGATACAGGCTGACTCCTGCGATTGAGTACGATATCTTTCCTTATTCCGAATCAACCCGCAGACAATTACGTATCATGTATGAAGCAGGATATAATTATAATGATTATTCCGACACAACAATATATAACAAGCTGACAGAACATCTCTGGTTGCATGAATTAACAGCATCATGGCAGGTGGTTCAGAAGTGGGGATCTGTAGATTTTACATTGTCATGGCTTAACTATTTTCATGACTGGTCAAAGAACAACCTGAGCGCATCTCTTTACATGTCCATTCGCATCTTCAAAGGTCTTAACCTGAACTTTATGGGATCTGCTGCAATTGTCAACGACCAGCTGTCCCTTCCGAAGGGAGGAGTCTCTGATACCGATATCCTTCTCAGAAGAAGAATTACGGAAACCAAATTTGATTACTATGGTTATTTTGGATTCTCATATACGTTTGGATCAATATATAACAATGCAGTCAATCCGAGATTTGGCTGGTAATTTGAAATACAAAAACTGTTAATATAAAACCAATAAGAAATCCCGCCGGCACCCTGGATTTAATTCGATATGCATTAACAGGTTATGTTTTAATTCAGAAACAATTTTCCATTTCCGGCAACAAACATCCTTGTACTTTTTGAATAAGTACCTGCAACCGGATGAGGATAGGTCAGTTCGATGTAAAATGCCCTGAAACCCGAATCCGGATGGGCTACTTCAAGTTTTATTCCGGCAGGATTGCTGAATTCTATACTGCTGTCGACAAATTTATTATCCCTGAAATCAAGGTCAGGTGAATCACATATCCACAGGGTGACCTTTTTCAAACCTTCCGATGCATTTATCTGAAGACCGGTTTTGATGGTATCGTAACTGACCTGCCAGTCGCACGCCGGATGCTGCAGGTTGTTTAATGTAATGTTGAGAAAGGCGCTTAGCGTCTGCAAAACACCCGTTCCGTCCCCCATGCCATGTCCTGCATTAGGTTCGTAGTGGATATAGTTTTCTCCCGGAATATCGTAAAAATAGTTTTTGACGGCATCGACAGGCCAGTATTCATCGTTGGTGCCCATTATGATCATTTTAGGCATAGTGAGCTTTTCACGGTACGAATAAGGATCAATCATAGCCACCAGGTCCTGTCCTTCAGGTGATCCCATTTCCTGCGCAATGCCAAGCTTCACATAATCTTCGATCTGGGCGCTGTAGTCACCCCAGACCTCTTTCTGGTAGGGTATGTTAACAGGCATATTAAGAACGTCTATTACCATCGGAGCTATTGCCACAATCCTCTGGTCCTGAGACGCTGCAAGCCAGGTAGTCCAGCCCCGTTTTGAAGCGCCCGACACTACAAATCTTTTTATTTTATGCTTCAGTTCTTTTCTTGAGTATTGTTGTACCGCATCCATTGCTCTTACGGCGCTCTTTGTCATCGCGAACAGAAGCGGCCAGGTAAAATCACCGTCATTCTTATAATTCTGAAGGGTGAATGCTATCAGGGCATCCTCGTCAAGGTCATTGAACAAAGGTTGATTCGGGACCTGTGAAAGCAGAGCAACTACCGCTTTATTTGCGGAACCGGTCATTGCCATCATCTTGATCAGGCCATCATCTTTGCCTTTCCAGTTTGGCTCACCATTCTTATTACTGCCGCCGTTGATAAAGAGCAATGCACCATCAGAGACAGGCTCTGGGGGTGAGATTACAGTCAGCTGGTGCGTCCAGGTTATCCCCTGCCACTCCTGTGATGTAAGCCTCAGGACTGCAATCGTAATACCGTCAGTCTCGAATCGTTCTTTTAATTCCCACGAAAAAGTTCTGTCGCTGTTGTGCAAATAACTCTGAAGAGCTGTCTCGGGTGTTACACGATTATTAGTAGCCGTACAGGCAGTTAATCCTGTAATAATCGTTAAGGTAATAAAAAGATGTCCTGGCATCTGCTGTAGTTTTAGTCGTTTCTCCATAAAATTTCGAATATAGAATTTTTTCATGATTTTGTATGTTTTTTAAATGTGTGCTCACCGCATATTTGTCTCAAAAAAATTGTATTTTGCGATTAAAATAAGGAATCGTAGATTTCAGGTAAAGCCTGGTTCAGCTCAGATGTTTCATATTCAAGCCGCATAAAGGTCTAATCATTTAAAATAAACACTATGTCAAATTCTTTGAAAGGTACCAAAACAGAACAGAATCTGTTGAAGTCTTTTGCCGGTGAATCGCAGGCCCGCAACCGTTATGAGTTCTTTGCCAGCGTGGCAAGGAAAGAAGGTTATGAGCAGATAGCCAATATATTTCAGGAAACCGCCCTCCAGGAAAAAGAACATGCCAAGCGGTTCTTTAAATTTCTGGAAGGAGGAATGACCGAAATCACTGCTTCCTATCCTTCAGGGAAGATCGGATCGACAAAGGAAAACCTTAAAGCCGCTGCTGAAGGTGAGCATGAGGAGTGGAATGATATTTATCCGCATTTTGCCGAGGTTGCCAAAATTGAGGGATTTCCCGAGATTGCCACTGCTTTCAAAATGATAGCAAAAGTTGAAACAGAGCACGAACGCAGGTACCTTAAACTCCTACAGAATGTTTCGGAAGATAAGGTATTCATGAAAGAAGGAAAAGTATGGTGGAAATGCATAAACTGCGGTTACGTGTATCAATCGGAAAAGGCATACGAGACCTGTCCCGCCTGTCTGCATCCGAAATCATTCATGCAGCTGAGAGAAGAGAATTACTAATATACTCTAATAAAATCCGAAATGAAATCAAAAGCTTTATTATGGTATGCTGCAGGATTGGTGTGCTTTGTCATTGCTCTGATAATATTTTTAAAAAGCGTTGACTGGAAGACACTGGTGGTCCTTGCCCTGGGAATGGCCGCCGTATTGCTTGTAAGGCAGGGAGTGACAGAATCACGGAAGAAGTAAGTATCCTGTCATACCTGAGGATTTCACTGAACTTCAAATGCTTCCTGTCCGGGCATGAAAAGTTTTCTGTTTATGAAATAGATTAACTTTACAATGAATCAATTAAACAAATGTTTATGAGTCCTCTCTTTGCATTTACCAAATCAGAAGCCTGGACTGGTTTCGTCCGGAAGACTAAAAGATTCTTCAGATGGTTTTTATTC